>CANGYC010000015.1 GCA_947457975.1 Comamonadaceae bacterium
AAGCCTTCCTGGGTACGGTCACCCGTGAGGAAGGGCTTGTCGTTGGCGTCGTGGTCACTGGTCAAGAGGTTGGCGGCTTCCGCATCGGTGCGGGCCAGGATGATGGTGGGCGTGCCCATCACGTCGGCTGCAAAGCGGGCGGAAATCAGTTTCTCGACGGCTTCCTGCGTGGGCACCAGCACCTTGCCACCCATGTGGCCGCACTTCTTCACGGCGGCCAGCTGGTCCTCGAAGTGCACGCCGGCGGCACCGGCCGTGATCATGTTTTTGGTCAACTCAAAGGCGTTGAGTACGCCGCCAAAGCCGGCTTCACCGTCGGCCACGATGGGCAGGAAGTAGTCGATGAACTCCTTGCTGCCCGGCTCGACACCACGGCCCCACTGGATCTCGTCGGCACGCTTGAATGTGTTGTTGATGCGGCGGACCATGGTGGGCACCGAGTCGTAGGCATACAGCGACTGGTCGGGGTACATGGTCTCGGAGGTGTTGCCATCGGCGGCCACCTGCCAGCCCGACAGGTACACGGCCTCCAGGCCCGCCTTGGCCTGCTGCATGGCCTGGCCTGCGCTGATGGCGCCAAAGGCATTTACATAGCCCTTCTTGGCGCCACCGTTGATCTTCTCCCACAGCTTCTCGGCGCCGCGCTTGGCCAGTGTGTGCTCAATCGGCATGCTGCCGCGCAGGCGCACCACGTCGGCGGCGGAGTAGCCGCGCTTGAGGCCTTTCCAGCGCGGGTTGGTGGCCCAGTCTTTTTCCAGGGCGGAAATCTGCTGGTCGCGGCTCAGTTGTTCAGTCAGTTGCTGGGGCATGTGATCACTCCATGAAGTTGATAAAGGGAACTCGTCAACGGGGCGCGAGGCAGACAGCCCTTGAAGGGCATGGCCTGGCGTCGTCTGTGGATTCACTTTAAGTCTTCTACAAGACCATGATCACCTCTTATGTCTTATATAAGATAAAAATTTTCTCTATTGAAAACAACAACTTGGGCCTTCATTTTCTCAATGCAAAAACGTCTCTCTCATATTGAGAAATTTTGATGCGGCGCAGCATTGAGTTTTTCACCATAAGAAATGAGGAGTCTGTGATGCAAAACACCGCTCCGCCTGGCTCGGTCCACTCTGCTGCGCGCCACTTCTAACCAATCAGGGAGCAGAGGCAGGCACGCACCAGGGGGCGGTGTCATGCACCAGACCCATCCACAGCGCCCAGACCGACAAGACCAGCAGCGCGGCCCCGGCCAGGCGCACAGCCCACTGGCCGGATTCCGCCCCGCGCAGCCGAAGCCAGAGCCAGGGGCCCGCCACGAGGCTGAGGCTGCTGCCCAAGGCAAACAGCAGCATCACCCCGGCACCCTGCCACGGACCCGGGCTGAGGGCCGCCACCAACAAGGCAGAGTAGAGCAAGCCACAGGGCAGAAAGCCCCAAGACAGGCCCATCAGCAAGGGCGCCCCATACCGTGCCCCCCCCGGCCCCGCCGAGCGCGTCATCAGAGACTGCACCCCCTGCCACAGGCTGCGGGCGCCCTCTTCCAGCCAGGCCGGCTGGCGGGCCTGCCAGAGCAGCACCAGCCCCAGCACCGCGGCCGCCACGTGCACCAGGGCCCACACGGGCCGCAGCGCCGCCGCATGGGCGCTCAGCCAGCCCACGGCCTGCATGGAGGAACTGGCCACCACCCCCAGGGTGGTGTAGCTCAGCAGCCGCCCGAGTTGAAACAGCCAGGGCGCCGGCGCCATGCGTGAAGGCCGGGTCCGCCGGGCATGTAGGGGCCGCAGGGCCACGGGCATCACGCGACCGGGCCCCGCGTCGGCACCGGGCCCACGACCGAGCCCAGCACCGAGCGCGCCACAGGCCGCGCCACACATGGCCACGCAGTGCGGCCCGCCGGCCAGGCCCATGATCAGGGCCGTCAAGGCCAGGGAGGCGTCCATCAGATGATCTTGGAAAACCGCGTGCGGTTGCGGTCGGCCTGCAGGTAGCGGTCGAACACCATGGCAATCGCGCGCACAAAGTACCAGCCCTGTGCCGTCACCTCGATGCCCGCCGCCGACACACGCACCAGGCCCTGCGACTGATGCACCGACAAGGCCTGCAGTTCAGGGGCGAAATAGGTCTGGAAGTCGATCAGGAAGGCCAGCTCCAGCGCCTCGAACTGCAACTCGCCCTGGCACATCAGGGCCATGATGACGCTGCGGCGAATCAGGTCATCGCGCGACAGCGCCAGACCCCGCTCGATGGGCAGACGCCCCTGGTCCAGCAGGTCGTAGTAATCCTCCAGGGACTTGGCGTTCTGGCTGTAGGTAGCGCCCACCCGGCCAATGGAGGAAACACCCAACGCGATCAGGTCACAGTCCGGCTGGGTGCTGTAGCCCTGGAAATTGCGGTGCAGCCGGCCCTGGCGGCGGGCCACGGCCAAGGCATCGTCCGGCAAGGCGAAATGGTCCATGCCCACGTAGACATAGCCTGCGTCATTGAAGGCGGCCAGGGCCTGCGCCAGCATGGCCAGCTTGGCACCCGGTGCGGGCAGCTCGCTGGCCTGGATGCGCCGCTGCGGCTTGAAGCGATCGGGCAGGTGGGCATAGGCATACAGCGCCACGCGGTCGGGCCGCAAGGCATTGACCTGCGCCAAGGTGCGGTCGAAGGACTCGGGCGTTTGCTGAGGCAGACCATAGATCAGGTCCACGTTCACCGACTCGAAACCGATCTGGCGTGCCGCGCGCACCAGTTCAAAGACCTGCTCGGCCGGCTGCAGGCGGTGCACAGCCCGCTGGACAGCGGGGTCGAAGTCCTGCACGCCAAAGCTCAGGCGGGTAAAGCCGAGCTCGGCCAAGGTGGCCAGGCGTGCCGGTGTGACGGTGCGCGGATCGACCTCGATGGAATACTCCCCACCAGGGGCCAGGTTGAAGTGGCGGCGCAGCATGGACAGGAGCTCGTGCAGTTCGGCATCGCTTAGAAAGGTGGGCGTGCCGCCGCCCAAGTGCAACTGACTCACGCTCTGACCGCTGCCCAGGTGGGCCACGTGGAGCTCGGCCTCGCGGCCCAGGTAGCGCAGGTACTCCTGTGCCCGCTCATGGTGCTTGGTGATGACCTTGTTGCAGGCGCAGTAGTAGCACAGGGAATCGCAAAAGGGCACGTGCACGTACAGCGACAGCGGCAGAGAGCGGATCAGGCCCGAGCGGCGCTGCTGCAGCGCCTGAACATAGTCCTCCTCACCGAAAGCCTCGACAAAGCGGTCTGCCGTCGGGTAGGACGTGTAGCGCGGGCCTGGCTGATCCATCTGCCGCAGAAGTTCGGGAGAAACGATGCGCATGAAAGAGAGTTCCCAAAGGTGGGAATGCCACTGTGCGCTCGGGAACAAGCCCTGGGTTTGACATGGGTCAAGCTCCGCAGGAAAACACGCTCCTTTTGATAAGCGCCCGCATGGAAGAG
This sequence comes from Comamonadaceae bacterium, assembly GCA_947457975.1. Taxonomy (GTDB): domain Bacteria; phylum Pseudomonadota; class Gammaproteobacteria; order Burkholderiales; family Burkholderiaceae_C; genus Polaromonas. The sequence continues at coordinate 3,427 of CANGYC010000015.1, forward strand.
CTTGGTCCGTGGGGCTAATCGGCCTGACAATTGACGTCGGTCAACCGAATCCAGCCAAAAAAGATTGGGGTCAAAAAATGATCAAGGACACCATCAAAGTTGCCTGCTCAAACTGCAATCTGCGCGAGCTGTGCATGCCCCTCGGACTGAGTGACGAGGAGCTGGTCCGAGTAGACGAACTGGTGGCCAGCCGCCGCCGCATCAAGCGCGGCCAGACCCTCTTCCAAACCGGCGAAAAATTCAGCTCGCTCTACGCGGTTCGGACGGGCTTTTTCAAGACCGCCGTCACCACAGAAGACGGGCGCGACCAGGTCACCGGCTTTCAGATGGCCGGCGAAATCATCGGCCTGGACGGCATCGTCAACGACCACCACACCTGCGACGCCATCGCCCTGGAAGACGCCGAAGTCTGCATCATGCCCTTTGACCGCATCGAGGAAATTTCCCGCGAGGTGGGCGCCCTGCAGCACCATGTGCACAAGATCATGAGCCGCGAGATCGTGCGCGAACACGGCGTCATGCTGCTGCTGGGCAGCATGCGTGCCGAGGAGCGCCTGGCCGCCTTCCTGCTCAACCTGGTGCAGCGCCTGCAGGCACGGGGCTTTTCACGGTCCGAGCTGATCCTGCGCATGACGCGCGAAGAAATTGGCAGCTACCTGGGCATGAAGCTTGAAACGGTGAGCCGCACCTTCTCGAAGTTTGCCGACGAGGGCATCATCGAGGTCAAGCAGCGCCACATCTTGATCCAGGACGCCGAAGCGCTCAAGCGCCTGGTCAATCCTCAGGTGTGCCACTGAGCGCCATGGGCGTGTGGGGCCGGTCGGACTCGACCAGCCACAGCACCAGGCGGCTGCACAGCCCGCAGATCAGCCAGAAGGCAAAAAAAGCCACGGTGTAAATCGCCCGAGGAGAAGGTGTGCCCCAATGGCCCGGCCAGTGCAGTTCGCCCGGGTCCACGATGGAAAACACCAGCGCCTCCAGCAGGCAGGCCGCCAGGAACGAGGGCCAGAGGATCAAGCCCCAGGCACGAATCGTCCGTTCTAACTGCTGCGTCGGACCTGGGCTCAAGCGCTCAGGGCTCCTCATGCTTGGGTCCTCCCGTGGCGCTGTGGTTGCGCACCACCTGCGCCGGCTGCAGCGCATTGCCAGCCTGCTGGATCTCCAGGCGCATGGCCTGTGCCTGGCTGAAGTTGTCCTCCGGCACCAGCCGGTCCGGGCCCTGCAGGATGAAGAACGCCGTCACCAGGCAGGCCAGCACAGCAGACAGCGGCCCGCCGATGACCATCCACACATAGGGCTCCTTCCACCAGGGGCGGCTGGGGGCTTCGATCGGGGTCATACGGGTTCTCCTTGCAAATGGACGGGCGCCGGCCTTCAGCGCGGCACCAGGAAGACAGACTTCTCGGCCAGCTCGTGGGCCTGCGCACCTTGGAGTTGGATGTGAAAACGAATCGGGTGCGAGCCGGGACCGGCCGAGCCAGGAGGCGCCTGCACCCGCACAGCCACCCAGCGCGAGCTCGCCGGCCCGACCTCGATCGCCTCCTCAGAGGCCATACGCAGACCGGGCAGGCCTTCGACGCTGATCTGATACCGGCTCACGGATTCGCTCGCATTCATGACCTGCAGGCGATACACGTTCTCGATGAAGCCCGCCCCCACCATGCGTGCGATTGCGCCGCGGTCTCGCACCACATCCACCTTGAAGGGCGAGCGCATCACCAGGCTGCCCAGCACGGCCGAGGTCACCATCAGCAAGACGCTGGCGTAGATCAAGACCCTCGCACGCAAGACCCGGCGCCACATCTGCCGCACACTCCAGCCCTGGGCCAGGCCGTTGGGCGTGCTGTAGCGGATCAGGCCGCGCGGGTAGTGCATCTTGTCCATCACGCTGTTACATACATCGATGCAGGCCGAGCAGCTGATGCACTCGTACTGCAGGCCCCGGCGGATGTCGATGCCCGTGGGACACACCTGCACGCACAGGCCGCAATCGATGCAGTCGCCCAGGCCGCGCTCGCGCAGGCTCTCGCGTGACTCACTGCGCGCACGGGTGGCGCGTCCCTCGCCCCGCTGGGCGTCGTAGCTCACGATCAGGGTGTCGCGGTCGAACATGGCGCTCTGAAAGCGCGCATACGGGCACATGTACTTGCACACCTGCTCACGCATCCAGCCGGCGTTGCCGTAGGTGGCAAAACCATAGAACAGCACCCAGAAGGTCTCCCATGGCCCCAGGCCCAGCGCCAGCACCTCGCGCGCCAATTCGCGAACCGGCGTGAAGTAGCCCACCAAGGTAAAGCCCGTCCACAGGCCGATGGCAATCCAAACCCCATGCTTGACCACCTTGCGCGAAACCTTGGCCCAGCCGAGCGGGGACTGATCGAGCTTGATGCGCTGCGCGCGATCGCCCTCGATGCGCCGCTCCACCCACATGAAGATCTCGGTGTAGACCGTCTGCGGACAGGCATAGCCGCACCACAGGCGCCCGGCCACGGCAGTGAAGAGAAACAGCGACAGCGCACTGATGATCAGAAGGCCCGTGAGATAAATCAAGTCCTGCGGGTAGAGCACCAGATTGAAGATGTAAAAGCGCCGCGCACCCAGGTCGAAGAGCACCGCCTGGCGATCATTCAGGATCAGCCAGGGCAGCCCATAAAACAGCAGCTGCGTGGCCCAGACCAGCATCCAGCGCCAGCGGCTGAACCAGCCGGAAACCGCGCGGGGGTAAATCTTGCGCTCGCTCTGATAAAGCGAGGTCTCCACCAGCTCGTCAACCGGCTCGGGCTGGATGGGGATCACACGGCGGGGCGCCACAGCCGCAGTGCTGTCGGCGGCGCGCGCTTGGCTGGCAGAACGGGGATTCACCGCGGCGCTTTCTCCAACAAGCTCAAGGCGCCTTGACCGGCACCACAGCAGCGCCCTCGGCCTGGGCTGGATGGGTCCCGGTCTGGATGGCTATGCCAGGCGCCGCATGGCTGCCCGACAGGCTCATCACATAGGCGGCCACCACATGAATCTGCTCGGGCGTGAGCTTGGCGTTCTGCGCCGGCATCACATTGGTCTTGCCGTTCTTGATGATGTTGACGATGGCCGCCTCACCCCAGCCATGAAGCCAGTAGTTGTCTGTCAGGTTGGGTGCACCCAAGGCCTTGTTGCCTTTCCCATCCACACCATGACAGGCCGCACAAGCGCCATAGGACTGCTTGCCGCTGAAGGCCTTGATCTCGTTGTGCGGGCTGCCCGACAGCGACAGCACGTAGTGCGCCAGGTCGCTGATGGCCGCCTCGCTGGCAAACGCCGCCCCCATCGGGGGCATGACGCCTTGCCGGCCTTCGGTGATGGTCTTGACGATGTGCTCACCGGACAGTGGCCCCAGCCAGGCGGCGTTGCCGTTGGTGAGATTGGGATAGCCCTTGCTGCCGCGTGCGTCCGAGCCATGGCACTGCGAGCAGTTGTTCATGAACTGGCGCTCGCCAATGGCCAGGGCCCGTGGGTCCTTGGCCAGTTCAGCCACGGGCTTGGCCGTGAACTCGGCATACAGCGGCGCCAGAGTCTCGCGCATGCGCACCAGGTCGGCCTGGTGCTCGGCGACCTGCGACCACTTCTGGCTGCCCTGGTAGCTGCCCAGTCCCGGGTAGATGGCCAGGTAGACCAGGCCAAACACCACGGTCAGGATGAACAGCCACATCCACCAGCGAGGCAGCGGGTTGTTGTACTCGCGCAGGTCCTCGTCCCAAACGTGGCCGGTGGTGTTGTCCTTCTGTGCCGCCTCGCTGGGCTTGACGCGAGCCTTGCCAGCCAGCCACAGCAGCACGGCGCAAGCCAGGATGGACACCACCGAGATGACCGCCACATACCAGGACCAGAAGCTGTTGAAGAAATCACTCATGAGCTTGACTCCTCGTCCTTCAGCGGCATGACCGCCGCCTCATCAAATGCCTGCCGGCGTGCGGGCAGGTAGGCCCAAACCAAGATGCCGACGAAGACCGCAAACGCGGCCACGGTGACGGCGCTGCGCAAGAAATTGATGTCCATACCGCTTGTCCTTCTTACTTCAGTGCCAGGCCCAGGCCCTGCAGATAGGCCACCATGGCATCGAGTTCGGTCCGGCCCTGGAGCTCAGCCGGCGCGGCGGCGATCTGCGCATCGGTGTAGGGCACGCCGGCCACGCGCAGGGCCTTCATGCGGGCCTGGATGGGCCAGGCGTCCACGGCCGCCTTCTCCAGCCAGGGATAGGCCGGCATGATGGATTCGGGCACCAGATCGCGCGGGCTCACCAGGTGCAGGCGCTGCCACTCGTCGCTGTACTTGCCGCCCACACGGTGCAGATCGGGGCCGGTGCGCTTGCTGCCCCACTGGAAAGGGTGGTCGTAGACATACTCGCCCGCCACCGAGTAGTGGCCGTAGCGCATGGTTTCGGCCACCAGGGGGCGGATCATCTGCGAGTGGCAGTTGTAGCAACCCTCGCGCAGGTAGATGTCGCGGCCGACCAGGCGCAGCGGCGTGTCGGGCGTCACGCCCGCAATCGGCTGCGTGGTCGATTTCTGGAAGAAGAGCGGCACGATCTCAACCAAACCGCCGACCGCTACCACCACCAGGATGAGGACGATCATCAACCAGTTGCTGGTTTCAACTTTTTCGTGTGAGAAAGACATGGTGGGAACTTGCTTTCAGGCCTGGGCCAGTTCGGTGGGGATGCGGCTGTCCTGGGCGCGGCCTGCCAAGATGGTTTTGGCCACATTCCAGGCCATCACGCCCATGCCGCCGAGGTACATCGCGCCACCCAAAAAGCGAATCACGTAGAAGGGATAGCTGGCTTTGACGCTTTCCACAAAGGTGTAAGTGAGTGAGCCATCGGCATTGATGGCTCGCCACATCAGGCCCTGCATGACACCGGCGATCCACATGGAGGCGATGTAGAGCACGATGCCGATGGTGGACACCCAGAAATGCACCTCGATGGCGCGCTGGCTGTACATCTGCTTCTGGCCAAAGAGCCTGGGTACCAGGTAGTACAGCGCGCCCATGGAGATATAGCCCACCCAGCCCAGCGTGCCGCCGTGCACGTGCGCGATGCTCCAGTCGGTGTAGTGCGAGAGCGCATTGACCGTCTTGATGGACATCATGGGTCCCTCAAACGTGGCGATGCCATAGAAAGACAGGGCCACGATCATGAAGCGGATGATGGGGTCGTCGCGCAGCTTGTGCCAGGCGCCCGAGAGGGTCATCACGCCGTTGATCATGCCGCCCCAGCTGGGGGCCAGGAGGATCAGCGAGAACACCATGCCCAGCGACTGCGTCCAATCCGGCAGGGCCGTGAAGTGCAGGTGGTGCGGGCCGGCCCACATGTAGGTGAAGATCAGCGCCCAGAAGTGCACGATGGACAGCCGATACGAGTACACCGGCCGCTCGGCCTGCTTGGGGATGAAGTAGTAGACGATGCCCAGAAAGCCGGCCGTCAGGAAGAAGCCCACCGCGTTGTGGCCATACCACCACTGCACCATGGCGTCCTGCACACCGGCATACACCGAGTAGGACTTCCACAGGCCCGCCGGAATGCTGATGGCGTTGGTGATGTGCAGCAGGGCCACGGCAATGATGAAGGAGCCATAGAACCAGTTGGCCACGTAGATGTGCCGGACCTTGCGGATGCCGATGGTGCCGAAGAACACGATGGCATAAGCCACCCAGGCCACGGCAATGGCGATGCTGATCGGCCACTCCAGCTCAGCGTATTCCTTGCCGCGCGTGATGCCCAGCGGCAGTGTGATGGCCGCCGCCACGATGACGGCCTGCCACAGCCAGAAATGCAGGGCCGCGAGCTTGTCCGAAATCACCCGAACCTGGCAGGTGCGCTGCACCACCCAGTAGCTGGTGGCAAAGAGCGCGCAGCCACCGAAGGCAAAGATGGCGGCATTGGTGTGCAGCGGCCGCAGGCGACCAAAGGACAGCCAGGCAATACCAAAGTTGAGCTCCGGCCAGGCCATCTGCGCGGCAATGAACACGCCCACCAGCATGCTGACCACGCCCCACACCACCGCCATCACAGCGAACTGGCGGACGATCTTGTCGTTGTAGGTGGCGGCCCGGGTGGCCGACCAGCCAGAGCTACTGGCGCCGGGAAAAGCAAGAGAGGGATTGGCAGCACTCATGAAAACGTCCTAGAACCCAATGTCTGGGCAGTGTGCCCACGGGGACTTTCGGCTGCGTTGACGTGGATCAAGCTTTTCGTCGAGCTGGACCACACCTGTCTGTTGCCTGACAAGTCAGGCCCGCCACCGCTTCAGTCGGCGGGCGGATCCTGCAGGATGCGCTGGGCTTCGCTGTCCACGTCCTCGAACTGTCCGGTCCACACCGCCCAGGCCAGCACGCCCATCACGCACAGCGCCAGCAGCACGGAAATCGGTACGAGGAGAAACAGAATGTCCATGGCCGCCTCGTCAGGACATCGATGCCGCAGTCAGCGGATCACCACGTGGTGCGCGGGCCAGGCGGGCAGCGTTGAGCACCACCAGCAGCGAGCTCAGCGCCATGCCCAGGCCCGCCAGCCAGGCCGGCAGCGAGCCGGCCAGGGCCAGCGGCACGCACACGGCGTTGTAGAGCAAGGCCCACCAGAGGTTCTGGCGCACCACGCGCATGGTGCGACGCGACTGGCCCAGCAGGTACAGGATGCGCAGCAAGGGGGCCGAAGGCATCACCAGGTCAGCCTGGGCCTGGGCCAGCGGCACCGATGGGCCCACGGCCAGCGAGACATCGGCGCGGGCCAGCACAGGGCCATCGTTCAGGCCATCGCCCACCATCAGCACGCGGTGGCCGCTGCGCTGCAGCGCCTCCACATGCGCGAGCTTGGCCTGGGGAGTGCAGTCGCCCAGGGCCTGCGCCAGACCCAGGCGCTGGGCCAGGCGCTGCACCGTCACAAGGCGGTCGCCCGAGAGCAGCTGCACCTCCAGGCCCGCCGCCTGCAGCTGCGCCACCAGTACAGGCGCATCGGGCCGCAGCACCTCGTCCAGGTCAAAGCGCGCAATGCAACCCAGCTCATCGGTCAGGTACACCTGCATCACCGGTTGGTCGCTGGCTTGCACACCGCAAAATTCGGCACGCCCCAGCCGCACCCAGCCCTGAATGCCCACGTGCTGCGCCCCTTCGAGCCGGGCGCGCAACCCCTGCCCGGCCAGCTCCTGCAGGTCCACGGCTTCAAACGGCCAGGGCGTGGTGGTGAGCGCCGCCTCGTCGGCCAGGGCCTTGGAGACCGGGTGCAGCGAATGGCGGGCCAAGGCGGCCGCGACCTGCAAGGCCACAGGCTCGCTCCAAGCGCGCAGCCGGGGTGAGGCCAGCAGCGCGGTGTGGCGCAAGCCCATGCGCGCCTCGGTGAGCGTGCCCGTCTTGTCGAACACCACGGTGTCAATGCCCTGCAGTGCTTCCAGGGCCTGCAGCCTGCGCACCAGCACACCCTGCCGGGCCAGCCAGCCGGCGGCCGTGAGCATGGCGCTGGGCGTGGCCAGCGAGAGCGCGCAGGGGCAGGTGACCACCAGCACAGCCACCGCCGCCATCACGGCACGGGCCGGGTCGGTGGGCCACCACCAAAGTGCTGCCCCGAGGGCCGCCAGCATCACGCCCCAGAGGAATGGGCGAGCCACGCGGTCGGCCAGCTGGGCCAGGCGCGGCTTGTCGAATGCCGCCTGCTGCATCAGGCTCACGATCTGGGCATAGCGGGTGGAGGTACCCAGGCGCTCCACGCGCACCAGCACGGTGGCGCTGAGGTTGTGGCTGCCCGCCATCACCCCAGCACCGGGGCTGCGGGGCATGGGCCGGGACTCTCCGGTCAGCAAGGACTCGTCGACATGGGTCTGGCCCTCGAGCAGGGAGCCGTCAGCGGCAAAGGCTTCGCCCGGGCGCACACGGATGACATCACCCAGCCGGAGCCGGCGCACCGCGATGAGCTCGAAGCCGCCATCGGCCAGCTGCCGCTCCACGCTGTGCGGCAGGCGCTGCATCAGCGCATCGAGTGAGCCGGCCGTGCGTTCGCGCAAACGCTGCTCCAACCAGCGGCCGCTGAGCAGAAAGAACACAAACATGGTCAGCGAGTCAAAGTAGACCTCGGCGCCCCACCAGCCCTGGGGCTCGAAGGTGGCGGCCGAGCTGATGACAAAGGTGATGACGATGCCCAGTGCCACCGGCAGGTCCATGCTGATGCGGCGCTGGCGCAGGTCGCGCCAAGCATTGGAGAAGAAGGGGCGCGCAGAAAACAGCAGTACGGGCAGGGTGAGCACCCAGGAGGCCCAGCGAAGCAGCTGCGTGATGTCGGGCGTGATGCTGCCGGGCTCGGCAATGTAGGCCGGGTAGGCGTACATCATCACCTGCATCATGCAAAAGCCGGCCACCAGCCAGCGCCAGAGTACCAGGCGCGATTGGCGTCGACTGTCGGCCAGTACGGCCTGGTCAAGGTCGGGCACCAGTCGGTAGCCCTGCAGCTGGGCGGCGGCCAGCCATTGGGAAGGCCGGGTCTGTGCGGCCGACCACACGACACGCGCACGCTGCGAGGCGCTGCTGACCGTGGCCGACAGCACCCCCGGCATGCGGCTCAAGGCCTGTTCAACCGTGAGCGCACACGCCGCGCAATGCATGCCCTCCACACGCACCTGCGATGTCCAGGTGCCTTGCTCCGCCGGCTGGTCCGGTCCGGACCCCTGACTGAAATGCGACCACTCCTCAGGCTCGTCAAATACCTTCAGGGGGCTGTCGCCGAGCGCTGCGGCGGATGATGGAACGGGCGCGCCCCGTGAGGGCTTGGCCGGGGGCTGAGCCGGTAGCCCGGCAGGCAGCGGCGCTCTGAGAAGTGACATGCGCCTGAGCTTAGGGCGTGTGCCGTGCAGAGGGCTTGACCTGGATCAAGCTGCGCCGGACTAAGCCGGCCTAAGCTGAAGTAAACCAAAGGAGCCAAGCCATGTACCAACGTATTCTCATTCCCACCGACGGCAGCAAGCTCTCGCACAAGGCCGCACAGACGGGCCTTGAGCTGGCCGAACTCATGGGTGCCGACGTGGTGGCGCTCAACGTGGTGCCCAAGTACCCGGTGAGCTACTTTGAAGGAAGCGTCAGCGCGGGGGCGCAGGAAACCCAGCGCCTCGAAAAACTATGGGCCGAAAAGGCCGAGGCCGTGGTGGCCGAGCTCAAGGGCCAGGCCGAGGCCAAGGGCCTGAAAGCCAAGGCGGTGACCATGCGCTCAGACCTGGTGGCCGAGTCCATCATCGCCGCGGCCAAGAAGCACAAGTGCGACCTGATCGTCATGGCCTCGCATGGCCGCAAAGGACTCAAGCGCCTGCTGCTGGGCAGCGAAACCACCAACGTGCTGACGCACTCGCCCCTGCCGGTGCTGGTGCTGCGCTGAAGGCCGCCTGCGGCGCGGCCCTCGCGCTCAGGCGGTGAACAGACCCTTGTGCTGATCGCGCAGCACGTTCTTCTGCACCTTGCCCATGGTGTTGCGTGGCAGCTCATCCACCACAAAGCAGCGCTTGGGTATCTTGAAGTTCGCCAGGCGTGACTTGAGCGCGGCGATCACCTCTTCGCCCGAGAGCTGCGCACCGGGCTTGAGCGTGAGCAGGGCCACGCCCACCTCGCCGAAGTCAGGGTGTGGCACGCCCACCAGGGCACTTTCGGCCACGCCGGGCATGTCGTTGATGTAGCCCTCGATCTCGGCCGGGTAGACGTTGTAGCCGCCGCTGATGATCAGATCCTTGCTGCGGCCCACGATGACCACGTAGCCGCGCTCATCCACGAGGCCCACGTCGCCGGTCTTGAACCATCCATCGGCGGTGAACTCCTCGCGGGTTTTCTCGGGCATGCGCCAGTAGCCCTTGAACACATTGGGGCCACGCACCTCGATCCCTCCAATCTCGCCCAAGGGCAGGTCCTTACCGGCCTCGTTGCGAACGCGCACGCCCACGCCCGGCAAGGGAAAGCCGACGGTGCCACCACGGCGCTCGGACTGGCCGCCAAAGCGGCTGTCGGCCTGGTAGGGGTTGGAGGTCAGCATGGCGGTTTCACTCATGCCGTAGCGCTCGAGGATGGTGTGGCCAGTGCGCGTCTGCCAGTCGCGGAAGGTCTCAATCAGCAGGGGGGCCGAGCCCGAAATGAACAAGCGCATGTGCCGGCAGGCCTCAGGCGTGAGCGAGGCCTCGCCCAGCATGCGCACATACAAGGTGGGCACGCCCATAAAGACCGTGGCTTCGGCCATCTTCGCTACCGCCAGCCGCGGATCGAACTTGGACAGCCAGATCATCTTGCTGCCATTGATCAGCGCGCCATGGAGGGCCACGAACAAGCCGTGCACATGGAAGATGGGCAGCGCGTGGATCAGCACGTCACCGGGCTTCCAGCCCCAGTAGTCCTTGAGCGTGCGCGCATTGCTCAGCATGTTGCCGTGCGTGAGCATGGCGCCCTTGCTGCGGCCGGTGGTGCCGCTGGTGTAGAGAATGGCTGCCAGGTCATCGGCGCGCATCGGTGCAGGCTGATGCTGGTCGCTGCAATGCACGCTTCGCTCGAGCAGGCTGCCGGTGCGGTCATCATCCAGGGTGAACACCGCCTTGGCGCCGGCCTTGTAGGCGATCTGGCTGACCCAGCCAAAGTTCTTCTTGCTGCACACCACCACAGCCGGCTCGGCATTGCCGATGAAGTATTCGATCTCGGCGCTTTGGTAGGCCGTGTTCAAGGGCAGGAACACATAACCTGCACGCAGCACCGCCAGGTACAGCATCATGGCCTCGACCGATTTTTCCACCTGCACCGCCACACGGGCACCGGGCTCCAGGCCCAGCGAGCTGAGCAGGTTGGCCATCATGGCGGTGGCCCGGTCCAGGTCGCGCCAGGAATAAGCAAGGCCTGAGTCGGTCTCGACCGCCACGCGGTCCAGGTCGGCAGGAAAGGCCGCACGCAGCGCGGCGAAAAGATTGTCTTGGCTCATGTCGTTGTTGGAATAGAGAGGGACTCAGGGAAAAACGGGGGGGCGCTTGGCCATGAAGGCGGCAATACCTTCGCGGTGCTCGGGCGAATCGGCATAGTCATAAGACTGGGCCACCAGGGCCGGCAAGGCGGCCTCACCCTGCTGGCGCCACTGGCGCAGGGTGCGCTTGTTCATGCGGGCGGCCTGGGGCGCCAGGCTCGCCATGGCCTGGGCCAGATCCAGGCAGGCACTGGCCAGTTCGTCAGGCGGCAGCAGGTGGTGCAGGAAGCCGCGCTCTGCCAGGACAGGGGCCTGCAGCACCTGGGCGGCCAGCAGCATTTGCCGGGCGGTCGACTCACCCAGGGCCGCCGCCACCAAAGCGGCCTCGCGGGGGGCCATGGGAAAGCCGAGCTTGGCGATAGGCGCACCAAAGCGGGCATCCTTCGATGCCAGGCGCAGGTCGCAGCAGCTGGCAATCTCCACACCCGCGCCCATGCAGTTGCCCTCGATCTGCGCGAGCAGGGGAATGTCGCAAGCGAGCATGGCCTCCAGCCCGCCCCAGACCTCTTCCTCGTGGAAAGCGCGCAGGCTGTCCCGTTCAAAGCGAAAACTCTCGTACTCCGCGATGTCACCGCCAGCGCAAAAATTCCCGGCCTCGCCGCGCACGAGCACCACACGCAGGTCTGCCTCGGCCTGCAGCGCCAGGAACACCTCGCGCAGCTGGCGCCACATGGAGCGCGACATGGCATTGAACTTGGCCGGGTTCGACAGCGTCACCACGGCAAGCAGACCCTCGCGCGTGAGTTCGATGCACCCGCTCATGGCATGTTCACCCAAGCGCCGTCAAGCCAGGAGGTCTGCATGCCTGACAAAGAAGCCGCAGCAGCGTTCAGTCCAGCTTGGCGCCCGAGGCTTTGACCACGGTGGCCCAGCGCTTGACCTCGCCGCTGACAAACTGGCCGAACTGAACCGGGCTGAGGTTGCCGAACTCGGCGCCATTGGCAGCCCAGGCTGCCTTCAACTCGTCGGACGCGGCCGCCTTGCGCACCTCTTCCAGAATGCGCGTCTGCACATCGGCCGGCACACCCTTGGGCGCCCAGAGCGCGTACCAGGTGGTCACGGTGTAGTCGGGCAGGCCGAGCTCGGCGGCGCAGGGCACGTCCGGAAAGGCTGGGTTGCGCTTGTTGCCGGAGACCATCAGCGCCTTGATCCGGCCGCCTTTGATGTGCTGGGCCGAAGAACCCAGGCCGTCGAACATCATGTCCACATTGCCCGCGATCAGGTCCTGCAGGGCCGGGCCTGCGCCGCGGTAAGGAATATGCGTGATGAAGGTGCGGGTCTGCTGCTTGAACAACTCACCGGCCAGGTGGTGCGAGGTGCCCGCACCAGCCGAGCCGTAGTTGAAGCGGCCGGGGGACTTGCGCACGCGGTCCAGGAACTCCTTGAAGTCCCCCGGCTGGGTGCGCGGGTTCACCACCAACACCTGCGGCACATTGGCCACCAGTGCGAGGGGAATGAAGTCTTTTTCAATGTCGTAGTCCAGGCGCGGGTACATCGACGGAGCAATGGCATGGTGCACCGCGCCCATGAATAGGGTGTAGCCGTCCGGTGCAGCCTTGGCGGCCACGCCGGCACCCAGGGTGCCACCGGCTCCGCCCCGGTTGTCGATCACCATCTGGCGGCCACTTTGCTTGGCAAACTGGGCCGACAGCGGCCGTGCAAAGGCGTCGGTGCCGCCGCCTGCAGGAAAAGGCACGATCAGGGTAACCGGCTTGGTGGGCCAGCTTGACTGAGCCCATGCCGTGGGCAGCAGCGAGGTGGCGGCCGCGGCGGCGGCCACGCGCAGCACAGTGCGGCGCTGGGCGGGCAAGCCCGGGATGTTGAAGGCAGGATGTTTCATGGACTTGTCTCCGTTTGATCTGTCAAATTCAGGACGGCCGGCGCAGCAGGCTTTGTGACAGAAGGCCGACCAGATGAAGCGCGTCAAATGTACAAAGCCTGAGCGCCCGAGGACACGGGGACTTTCCCCTGTGAAAGGCGATGGCCCGTGGTGGGTCAGCGGCTCATTGGGCAGCCGAGGGTGGAAAGTGTTGGCCAATGCCAGTCTGGAGGGCGGTCCATGAAATCGCTCAGTGCCGGCGGCGCCCGGACCAGACCCACAAGCCCAGGCCCGCCGCCACCATGGGCAGGCACAGCCACTGGCCCATGCTCATGCCACCGGAGAGCAGGCCCAGGTAATCATCGGGCGCCCGGAAATACTCGGCCACGAAGCGCAACACCCCATAGCCCACGAGGAAAGCCGCCGAGACCCGGCCCGGCGCACGCGGATGGCGGGCATAGAGCCAGAGCAGCACGAAGAGCAGCAGCCCCTCGAGCAGGAACTGGTAAATCTGCGAGGGATGGCGCGGGAGCAGGCTGCCGCTGCCGGGAAAGACCATGGCCCAGGGCAGGTCGGCCGGGGCCGGCCGGCCCCACAGCTCACCGTTGATGAAGTTGCCCAGGCGCCCGGCCGCCAGGCCCGTGGGCACACAGGGGGCAATCAAGTCCATCACCTGCAGCCAGGGCCGGCCACGGGAATGCGCGAACCACCACTGCGACACCAGCACGCCAAGGAGGCCACCATGAAAGCTCATGCCGCCTTCCCAAACCGCCAGCATCTCCAGCGGGTGGGCCAGGTAATGGCCCGGCTTGTAGAAAAGGCAGTAGCCCAGGCGGCCGCCAAGCACCACACCGACCACCCCCAGAAAGAGCAGGTCTTCCACGTCTTTGAGGCTCCAGGGCGCAGGAGCACGCACCGAGGCGAAGGGCTGGTGCCGAAGGCGCCGCGAAGCCAGGAAGAAAAACAGACCGAAGGCCGCCAGGTAGGTCAGGCCATACCAGTGGATGGCCAGAGGTCCGAGCTGCAAGGCCACGGGGTCGATGGAGGGGTGCATGAGCATGGCCGACGATTGTAGGAGGCCGCATCTTCAGCACCACCGCGCTCCGGCCACGGGTTTTGTCGCACGCAAGCCAAGGTCCTGGGCCTGGCTCCTACAATGCGTCTATCCTTTAAAACCCACCTTCGCCCCAGAGACATGAGCGACAAAATCATTCCCATCAAGCCGATCAACCGCCGCAGCGCCAACATCACGCAGGGCAAATCGCGGGCACCCAACCGCTCCATGTACTACGGCATGGGCTACCAGGAAGGCGACTTCGTCAAGCCCATGGTGGGCGTGGCCAACGGCCACAGCACCATCACGCCCTGCAACAGCGGCCTGCAAAAGCTCGCCGATGCAGCAGTAGAAGGCCTGCAGGAAGCCGGGGCCAATCCGCAGATCTTCGGCACGCCCACCATCTCGGACGGCATGGCCATGGGCACCGAGGGCATGAAGTACTCGCTGGTCTCACGCGAGGTCATCTCCGACTGCGTCGAGACCTGCGTGCAGGGCCAGTGGATGGACGGCGTGGTCGTCATCGGCGGCTGCGACAAGAACATGCCCGGCGGCCT
>CANGYC010000016.1 GCA_947457975.1 Comamonadaceae bacterium
GGTTGGGGCATGAGGCTGCCCGGTTGCCCGGAAAAAGCTTGGCTGAACACGATGCCATTCCACGAGCCCCCAGGGGCGGATGCTTGTGGAATGACACAGCGCGTGTTCGTTCTGGCTTGCTCCGAAGTAAAAAGCGCCTGAGCTAGCGGGCTAACTCAGGCGCTTTTGCATGGTGTCAGGCGCTTACTTGCGCAGACCCAGCTTGGCGATCAGCGCGGTGTAGCGGTCGGCATCCTTGGACTTGAGGTAGTCCAGCAGCTTGCGGCGACGGCTGACCATGCGCAGCAGGCCACGGCGACCGTGGTGATCCTTGGCGTGGGTCTTGAAATGGGGGGTCAGTTCATTGATGCGGCCCGTGAGGATGGCCACTTGAACTTCCGGGCTACCGGTGTCACCGGCAGAGCGTGCGTTGGACGCGACGATGTCGGCCTTGATTGATTTGGCAATCATGCTTTTTCCTTGACTTGCGAATGCGGCAGTGACCAGGCACCGCCCACATCGTGTGTTGAAACCACTTTTTGCACCAGACTCGGCAACCGGCCTTGAAGACCAGCTTACAGACTTGCGCCTGCAGCAAAGCCAAGCATTATAGCGTCTGGATCAGGGCCGCCTACCCCACCGAGGAACAAGCCGGTCAGAGGGCCTCGGCCAGGCCCCAGCGGGGCTTGACGTCAAAGCTGTAGCGCCGCTCGGGCAGGGCCAGTCCGCCCTGCAGGCGCATGCCGGCAGCCAGCGCAATCATGGCGCCGTTGTCCGTGCACAGCTCAAGCTCCGGGTAATGCACACGCACCCCGCGCTGGCGGCAGGCCGCATCAAGCACCTCGCGCAAGCGGGCATTGGCGCCCACGCCGCCGGCCACCACCAGGCGCTGAAGGCCCGTGCGCTCCAGCGCCATGAGCGATTTCTTGAGCAACACCTCCACAATGGCCGCCTGGGTGGAGGCGGCCAGGTCAGGCGCGCGCTGGTGCAGGCCATCGCCGAGCTTTTGCACCTGAGTCAGCACAGCGGTTTTCAGGCCCGCGAAGGAAAAGTCCAGGTCGCCGCTGTGCAGCAGGGGGCGAGGCAACTTGAAGGCCTGCGGATCGCCCTGCTCCGCCAGGCGAGCCAGGTGGGGGCCGCCCGGGTAAGGCAGGCCCAGGAGCTTGGCCGATTTGTCGAAAGCCTCGCCGGCCGCATCGTCGATGCTCTCGCCCAGCAGTTCGTAGCGACCCACGCCCTCCACACGCATGAGCTGGGTGTGGCCGCCGGAGACGAGCAGGGCGACGAAGGGAAATTCAGGCGGATCCGCGCTCAGGAAGGGCGACAGCAGGTGCCCCTCCAGGTGGTGCACCCCCAAGGCCGGCTTGCCCAGGGAGGCCGCCAGGGCGCAGGCCACGCCCGCCCCCACCAGCAAGGCTCCGGCCAAGCCCGGGCCACGGGTGTAGGCCACCACATCCACCTCAGCCGGGGTGCATCCCGTCTGGACCATGACCTCGGCCATGAGCGGCAAGACCCGGCGGATGTGGTCGCGACTGGCCAGCTCTGGCACCACGCCGCCATAGGCCTGGTGCATGGCAATCTGGCTATGCAAGGCCTGGCCCAAGAGCCGGGGGACGGCCGCGCCGGAGGCATCAACCAGAGCCACCCCGGTTTCGTCACAACTCGATTCGATTCCCAGCACGCGCATAGGGCGCAAGTGTACGGTTGGCCCCTGCGGCCAGCGCACTGGCTATGGCGACCTGGCCTGCCCTGGGCCACCTCAGACAGCCTTAAGCTCATAACGCGAAGTCATCTATGGTCAGGGAGAATCGAGCCATGGGCATCAGCCACTACATCAAGGAGATCGGCCGCGGCAAGGACGGCGCACGTGCGCTCGACCGCGCGCAGGCCCGCGACCTGTTTGGCCAGGTGCTGGACTGGCGCGTGAGCGACCTCGAGGTGGGCGCCTTCTGCCTGGCCATGCGCATCAAGGGAGAGACGCCTGAGGAGATGGCTGGCTTTCTCGATGCCACGCACGAGCGCTTGGCGCGCCTGCCGGCGTCCACCGCGCCCTGCGTGGTGCTGCCCAGCTACAACGGTGCGCGCAAGCTACCAGTGCTCACACCGCTGCTGGCGCTGCTGCTGGCCCGCGAGGGCTTGCCGGTGCTGATCCATGGCACAGCGACGGAATCGGCCCGCGTGCTGGGCTCCGAAGTGCTCGGCCTACTGGGTGTCGCCCCCTTGAGCGACATGCGGCCGCTGACCCCAGGTGAGGTGGGCTGGGCGCCCACCGAGCTGATGCTGCCGAGCCTCAAGCGCCTGCTGGATGTGCGGCGCACTGTGGGCCTGCGCAACCCCGCCCACAGCCTGGTCAAGCTCATGAACCCCTGCGCAGGACCTGCCATCGTCGTGGGCAGCTACACGCACCCCGAATACGCCCTGTCCATGGCGCAGACTTTCGAGCTGACGGGCGCTCACGCCCTGCTGCTGCGCGGTACAGAAGGCGAGCCGGTGGCCGACCCCCGGCGCCAGCCGGCCATGGACGCCTTCGTGGCCGGGCAACGGCGCCTGCTCTCCCCCAAACAGGAAGGCTCGCTCGCCGTCCTGCCAGAGTTGCCCACTGAGGTGGATGCCGTTTCGACCGCCCGCTACACCCAGGCCGTGCTGGCCGGGGACTTGCCCGTGCCCGCACCGATCGCCGCCCAGGTCAGGCACCTGTTGGCCCTGTCTTCACAGCTTCAGGCCCTGGAGCACAGCCCATGACAAACCCTGCATCACCAATGGGCTCCTGCACCCTGGTTGGTGCCGGCCCGGGCGACCCGGAGCCGCTCACGATCAAGGCACTCAAGGCCATCGAAGCGGCCACCGTGCTGCTGGTCGATGACCTGGTCAGCGACGAGATCGTGGCGCTCGCCAAGCCCGGATGCCGCGTCATCTACGTGGGCAAGCGCGGTGGCTGCAAGTCCACGCCGCAGGCCTTCATCGAAAAGTTGATGATCACCGAGGTCCGCAAGGCAGAGCGTGTGGTTCGGCTCAAGGGGGGCGACCCCTTCATCTTCGGGCGTGGCGGCGAAGAGGTGGAACACCTGCGCGAAGCCGGCATCGAGCCCATGGTCGTCAACGGCATCACCTCGGGCTTGGCGGCTGTGACCTCGCTGAACGTGCCCCTGACCCACCGCGAGCACGCGCATGGCGTGGTGTTCGTCACCGGACACGCTCAGCCCGGCGACTCGGGCACAGACTGGCGCGCCCTGGCGGCCACCGCCCGAAGCGCCAAGCTGACGCTCGTGATCTACATGGGCGTGAGCGGCGCGGCCCGCATCCAGGAAGAACTGCTCAGCGGCCTGCCCGCCAGCACCCCTGTGGCCGTGGTGCAAAACGCCAGCCTGCCCAGCCAGCGGCACCTGGCCACCACGCTGGCTCGCCTGGCGCAGGACATCGCACAAGCCGGCATGGCCAGCCCCTCGGTGATCGTGGTCGGCGAGGTCACGGCCTGCCTGGCCCTGGCCGCGCAGCACCCGGCGGCCCAGGGCCGCGTGGCCTGAGCTTTCCACCGGCCAGGGGTGGGTGGCACCCTACACTCCCGCCCCATGCTTTCTTTCGATGTGGTCATCATTGGCGCAGGTGCTGCCGGCCTGTTTTGCGCCGCCCAGGCCGGCCAGCGTGGCCTGCGCGTGCTGCTGCTGGACCACAGCGAGAAGGTGGCTGAGAAAATCCGTATTTCCGGCGGCGGTCGCTGCAACTTCACCAACCGCGACACCACCCCCGCGCAGTTCCTGGGCGAGAACCCGCACTTTTGCCGCTCCGCCCTCTCACGCTACACGCCGCAGGATTTCATCGCGCTGGTGCAAAAGCATGGCATTGCCTTCCATGAAAAGCACAAGGGGCAGCTGTTTTGCGACCGCTCGGCCGAAGACATCATCGGCATGCTGCTGGCTGAATGCCAGGCCGGCGGCGTGGAGCGCTGGCAGCCTTGCAAGGTGGGCGCCGTCAGCCATGCCGACGGCCATTACCGCCTGCAGACCGAGCGAGGGCCGGTGGAGGCCCCGCAGCTGGTGGTGGCCACGGGGGGCCTGTCCATTCCCAAGATCGGCGCCACCGACTTCGGCTTCAGGCTGGCCCAGCAGTTCGGCCTTCGGCTGGTGAGGCCCAGGCCCGCCCTGGTGCCGCTGGTGTTTGAGGAGGCTGCCTGGCAGCCCTTTGCCGAACTCGCTGGACTGGCCCTGCCGGTGATGATCTCGACCCCCATGGCGGGCAAAGGCAAGGCCCGGGACATGGACTTTGCCGAGGATTTGCTCTTCACCCACAGAGGCCTGAGCGGGCCGGCGGTGCTGCAGATCTCTAGCTTCTGGCAGGAGGATCGCCCCCTGAAGCTGAACCTCGCGCCTGAATTTGCGCGCGCCCAAGACCTGCAAGCGCACCTGCTTGAAGCCAAGGCACGATCGCGAAAACGGGTGGCCAATGAATTGGTGCAGCTCGTGCCGACACGACTGGCCGAGGCCTGGGCCGGGCGCGATGAGCGGCTGCAGCAGCCGATCTCTGACGTGCCGGACAAAGCCCTGGCCGCGCTGGCCGAAGGCCTGACCCGCTGGGAACTCATGCCCACGGGCACCGAGGGCTACCGCAAGGCCGAGGTCACGGCCGGTGGCGTGGACACGCGCGATTTGTCCTCCCAAACCCTGGAATCGAAGCAGCCAGGGCTGTTTTTCATTGGCGAGGTGGTCGACGTCACCGGCTGGCTGGGCGGCTACAACTTCCAATGGGCCTGGGCCTCCGCCCATGCCTGCGCGCAGGCCCTCAGAGGCCGGGGCTGAAGCGCTGCCGGTGCTATACTCTCAGGCTTTGCTAGCAAACCCGTGCCTACAAGGAACCTGATCAGTTCCCCCGCGGCGCACCAACTGGACCCTTCAATGACCACCATTCGTGTAAAAGACAACGAACCTTTCGACGTGGCCCTGCGCCGCTTCAAGCGCACCATTGAGAAACTCGGCCTGCTGACCGATCTGCGCGCCCGCGAGTTCTACGAGAAGCCCACGTCCGAGCGCAAGCGCAAGAAAGCCGCTGCCGTCAAGCGCAACTACAAGCGCATCCGCAGCATGCAGTTGCCCAAGAAGATGTACTGATTACACGGGCGGTCTGTTCATCCAGGCCGCCAGCTTCAGACAAGCCCGCTCGAGGACGCTCCAGCGGGCTTCTTCATTTCTGCCCCTCACCTTGGAAAGACCCCACCATGGCCCTGAAAGACCAGATCACCGACGACATGAAAACCGCCATGCGCGCCAAGGACAGCGAGCGCCTGGCCACCATCCGCCTGCTGCTGGCCGCCCTCAAGCAAAAGGAAGTGGATGAGCGGATCGAGCTGGACGATGTGGCCGTGGTGGCCGTGGTGGACAAGCTGATCAAACAGCGCAAGGACTCGGTGGAGGCCTTCACCAAAGCAGCTCGTCAGGACCTGGCCGACAAGGAAGCCGCCGAGATTGTGGTGCTGCAGGGCTACCTGCCGGCGCGCCTGAGCACCGAGGAAGTCAACGCGGCCGTCCGGGCCATCGTGGCCAGCCTGGGGGCCAGCGGCCCTGGCGACATGGGCAAAGTGATGGGCGCGGCCAAGGCGCAACTGGCAGGCAAGGCCGACATGGGCCAGGTATCCGCGGCAGTGAAGGCGGCCCTGGCCGGCTGACACCGACGCACCGGCAGCTTTAGCTGCCGGCGATCTTCATGCGCTTGATCAGGATCGAGCCCACAGTCTTGGCGCCGTAGTTGTAGGTGTCGGCGCCGATGGCCTCGATCCCAAGGAACATGTCCTTGAGATTGCCGGCGATGGTGATCTCCTCCACCGGGAATGCAATGCGCCCCTTCTCCACCCAGTAGCCCGAGGCACCGCGCGAGTAGTCACCGGTGACGTAGTTCACGCCCTGGCCCATCAGCTCGGTCACGAAGAGGCCGGTGCCGAGCTTGCGCAGCATGGCGTCGAGGTTATCGCCGGGCCGGGTCTGGCGGCTGGTCAGGCACAGGTTGTGGGACCCACCGGCATTGCCCGTGGTGCGCATGCCCAGCTTGCGGGCCGAGTAGGTGCTCAGGAAGTAGCCGCCCACCACCCCGGCATCGACCACCTTGCGCGCACGCGTGACCACACCCTCTTCGTCGAAGGGGCAGCTGCCCTTGCCTTTTCGCACATGCGGGTCTTCGGTGATGTCGATGTGCGCCGGAAACACCTGCTGGCCCAGGGAGTCGAGCAGGAAGGTGCTCTTGCGGTAGAGCGAGCCACCACTGGTGGCCTGTACATAAGCACCGAGCAGGCCTGCGGCCAGGGGCGACTCAAAGAGCACCGGACATTCGGTGGTCGCGATCTTGCGGCTGTTCAGACGCGAGAGCGCGCGCTCGGCGGCATAGCGGCCCACAGCCTGCGCGCTGGCCAGCTCGCGGGCATCGCGCATGGAGCTGTACCAGGCATCGCGTTGCATGCCAGAGCCCTTGCCGGCAATCGGTGCCACCGACAGGCTGTGGCGCGAGGAGGCATAGCCACCCCTGAAGCCGCGCGTGTGGGCGCTGAAGAAATGGCTTTGTTGCGCCGACACGCCCGCGCCTTCGCTGTTGGTGATCAGGCGGCTGGTGCCCAGAGCGGCTGCCTCGCATTGCAGGGCCAGTTGCGCCGCTTCTTCGGCGGTGACCGTCCAGGGGTGAAAGAGATCCAGCTCCGGGTGTTCGGTGGCAATGTCTTGCGCATCAGGCAGACCGGCCGTCGGGTCGCTGGCGGTGAAGCGGGCGATGTCGTAGGCCGCCTGCACGGTCTGCTCAATGGCCGCCTGCGAGAAATCACTGGTCGAGGCATTGCCGCGCCGCTGCCCGAGGTAGACCGTGACCCCCAGGGACTTGTCGCGGTTGCGCTCGACGTTCTCCAACTCACCCTTGCGCACGCTCACCGACAGGCCGCAGCCCTCGGAGGCCTCGGCCCCGGCGTCGGTGGCGCCGATCTTCTTGGCGTGCGCGAGCGCGGCGTCGACGAGTTCTTCAAAAAAATCGCGGCTGTAGCTAAAACCGCTGGAAGCTGGGCTTGCGTTGTTGTTCACGTCAATCGATCTTGAGGGTGGGCAACTATGATACCGACCCTGATTGATCCACACGGGCACGCCCGTCCATTCCCCACATGCCACGCAAACCCAAAAAGGGGTACTTCGTCAAAGGCCAGTTCGTGGCCGAAGGAAGCGACCTCGACCTCGAGCTCAAGCGCGAGCTCAAGGGCGGGGCTGAAACCAGCCGCACCGACCTCAAGCGCGAGAGCGCGGAGCTGCAGGCTCTTGGCGAACAGCTGCTGGACCTGCGCGCAGGCCTGTTCACGCCCCTGCCCCTGCCCGACAAACTGGTGGACGCCGTGACCGAGGCCAAGCGCATCACCAACTTCGAGGGCAAGCGCCGCCAGATGCAGTTCATCGGCAAGCTGATGCGCCAGCTCGACGAGGACACCCTGCAAGCCGTGCGCGATGCCCTGCAGGTGCAGCACCAGGGCAGCGCCGAGGAAGCCAGCGCCCTGCATGAGGCCGAGCAGTGGCGCGAGCGCCTGATCGGCAGCGACGACGCCCTGGGCCAGTGGCTGACCTTGCACCCCGACACCGACTCACAACAGCTGCGCGCCTTGGTGCGCCAGGCCCGCAAGGACGCCAAGCCCGAAAAGCCCGGCCAAGCCCTGCGCCACGGACGCGCCTACCGCGACATTTTTCAACTGGTGAAGGAGCAGCTCCTCCATGGCTGAATTCGATCCCGTGCGCATCGGCATCGTGTCGGTGAGCGACCGCGCCTCCAGCGGCGTCTATGAAGACAAGGGCCTGCCCGCGCTCAAGGAGTGGCTGGTGGCGGCGCTGTACAACCCCATCGAGTTCGTCGAGCGGCTGATACCGGACGAGCGCGAGGGCATCAGCCAGACCCTGATCGAGCTGGTCGATGGCGGCTGCGCGCTGGTGCTGACCACCGGAGGCACCGGCCCTGCGCTGCGCGATGTCACCCCCGAGGCGACACTGGCCGTGGCGCACAAGGAAATGCCGGGCTTTGGCGAGCAGATGCGGCAGATCAGCTTGAAGTTCGTGCCCACGGCCATCTTGTCGCGCCAGGTGGCGGTGATCCGTGGCCCATGCCTCATCATGAACCTGCCGGGCCAACCCAAGTCCATCAAGGAAACCCTGGAAGGCGTGCGCGATGCACAAGGCCAGAGCGTGGTGCCCGGCATTTTTGCGGCTGTGCCCTATTGCATCGACCTCATTGGCGGTCCTTACCTGGACACGCGCGACGAGGTGTGCAAGGCCTTCAGGCCCAAGACGGCCATTCGCCCCCGTCCTCAGAGCTAAAGCCCAGGGCGCGCTTACTTGCCCATCAGCTGGTTGAGCTTGTCGGCCTCGAAGTTTTCCTTGCGCTGGGCTTCGCTGGGCACGCAATTGGCCTTGGCCTCGGAGAGCTTTTCAATGGCCTGCCAGAGCAGGGCAATCTGGTGCTCCTGCGAGGAGGCGTTGTCGATCAGCCCGCGCATGGCCTGCGACACCGGGTCGTCGTTCTGGGTCACACCGTAGGCTGAAAAGCCCATCTGGCTGGCCGCCTGTTCGCGCTTGACATCGGCCTCGGCCTGGATGATGCGGGCCGGGTTGCCCACGGCCGTCGCCCCGGCCGGCACAGGCTTGACCACCACCGCGTTCGAGCCGATGCGCGCACCGTCGCCCACCGTGAAGCCGCCCAGCACCTGGGCCCCTGCCCCCACCACCACGTTTTGTCCCAGGGTGGGATGGCGCTTGGCGCCTTTGTAAAGCGAGGTGCCGCCCAGGGTTACGCCCTGGTAAATGGTGCAGCCGTCGCCGATCTCGGCGGTCTCGCCCACCACCACGCCCATGGCGTGGTCGAAGAAAACGCGCTCCCCAATCTTGGCGCCCGGATGGATCTCGATGCCGGTCAGAAAGCGCGATAGGTGCGAGATGAAGCGCCCCAACCACTTCAGACCATGGTTCCAGCACCAGTGGGCAGGGCGGTGCAGCACGATGGCGTGCAGGCCCGGGTAGCAGGTCAGCACCTCCCAGGCCGTGCGAGCGGCCGGGTCGCGGTCAAGAATGCATTGGACGTCGGAACGGATGCGCGAAAGCATAGGGGCCCGAGTCTAGCTGTCCTGCCCTGGTGATGCTTGGCGCGCCGCCGCGCTCATGGCGCGGGCCATGCCGCGCAGGATGTGGATCTCCTCCGGGTTCACGCGCGCGCGGTTGAAGAGCTGGTTCAGCCGCGGCATGAGCTTCTTGGGCGTGGCCGGATCCAGGAAGCCCACATCCACCAGGGCCTCTTCCAAGTGCGCCAGCATGGCCGCCACCTGGGCCGCATCGGCCTCCTCAGGCGCACGGGCATCGGTCTCCAGGGAAAAATCCCCCAGAGCCTCGCGCCAGTCATAGGCAATGAGCTGCACCGCCGCTGCGATATTGAGCGAACCGTAATCCGGCGCCGTGGGAATGCTCAGGCAGACATGGCTGCGGTACACGTCCTCGTTGCGCATGCCAAAGCGCTCCGACCCGAACAGGAAGGCCACTCCTCCCGGCGCCGGCTGGCCCGGCGCCAGCAGTTGCGCAAAATGCACCCGCGGTGCCCGCGTGGGCGGGCCGAAATCGCGCGGGGTCATGGCGGTGGCGCAGACGTGGCTCATGCCCTCCAGGGCCTCGTCGAGTGTGGCAACCACCCGGGCACGTTCGAGCACGTCGGTGGCACCGCTGGCGCGGTCGATGGCCTCGGGCCGGCTCAGCACATCGTCCCAGCGCGGTGCCACCAGCACCAGGTCCTCAAATCCCATCACCTTCATGGCCCGCGCCACCGCCCCCACGTTGCCCGCGTGGCTGGTGTGAATCAGGACAAAGCGGGTGCGCATGGTGTGGGGCGGCGATGGGGCGAAGGAAAGTGTCCATTGTCCCCCCTGCACCGGCCCCTGGGGTCTGGCCCGTCCGGAGCCCGTAAAATCGCACGATTGCTCTGCCCGCCGGTTGCCGGCCCGGCAGCCCTGCCGCTCTTTACTCAGCTCCAATGTCCAGCACTCTCAACCCCATGCTCAACGTGGCCATCAAGGCTGCGCGCGCCGCCGGCGCCATCATCAACCGGGCCGCACTCGACGTGGAAGCCGTTCGCGTATCGGCCAAGCAGACGAACGATTTCGTGACCGAAATCGACCATGCCGCCGAGAACGCGATCATTGAGACCCTGCTGACAGCCTACCCAGGCCATGGCATCCTGGCTGAAGAATCCGGCAGCGAGCACGGCGCCCGCGATTCAGAGTTCCAGTGGATCATCGACCCGCTGGACGGCACCACCAACTTCATTCACGGTTTTCCCGTCTACTGCGTGAGCATCGCCCTGAGCGTGCGCGGCCGCGTGGAGCAAGCCGTCGTCTATGACCCGACGCGCAACGACCTGTTCTGCGCCACACGGGGCCGGGGCGCCTACCTCAATGACAAACGCATCCGCGTGGCCAAGAGGAGTCGCCTGCAGGACTGCCTGCTGTCCACCGGCTTTCCCTACCGCCCCGGCGACAAGCTGCGCACTTACCTGAGCCTCCTGGGTGAGGTGATGAGCCAGTGCGCGGGCGTGCGCCGCCCGGGTGCCGCCGCTCTCGACCTGGCCTATGTGGCCGCGGGCTACACCGACGGCTTCTTTGAAACCGGCTTAAAACCCTGGGACGTGGCCGCCGGTTCCTTGCTGGTGACCGAGGCCGGCGGCCTGGTGGGCAACTTCACAGGCGATGCCGACTTCATGGACCAGGGCGAATGCGTGGCCGGCAACCCACGTATCTACGCCCAGTTGGTCAGCACCCTCACCAAGTACAGCAAGTTCGCGGGCGTGGCCGACAAGATGCAGGTGCAGGACAAGCTGCAGGACGAGGCGTCCAGCGCCCCGGCGGCAGGGTCCAGCCCAGCCGCCGCAAAGCCCGTGCTCAAGGCCCGCAAGCTCAAATCGCCAGCCCTGCCGGCCGACAAAGCTGGCAAGCCCGACCCCCAACAAGCCCCTTTTTGAGTCCACTGCCCTGCGGCGGGTCCGAACGCTGAACAAATCAGCCTTCGCCCTGGCCGAGGTCTCTGCCCAGGCCCGCCGCACCATCCACCTGCGACCCTGTGACCACTTCCAACGGTAAATCCCGCCCGGACAAGCCCGAGGCCCTGGCCTCAGCCGCTCCCTTGCCAGCCCAGGGCGACAAGGGCCACACGCCCATGATGGCGCAGTACCTGGCCATCAAGAAGGACTTCCCCGACACCCTGCTGTTCTACCGCATGGGGGACTTCTACGAGCTGTTCCACGCCGATGCCGAGAAGGCCGCGCAGCTGCTGGACATCACCCTGACCACCCGAGGTCAATCAGGGGGCGAGCCGATCCGGATGGCGGGCGTGCCCTACCACTCGGCCGAAGGCTACCTGGCCAAACTCATCAAGCTCGGCGAGTCGGTGGCCATCTGCGAGCAGGTGGGCGAGGTCGGTGCCAGCAAGGGCCCGGTGGAACGCAAGGTGGTGCGCGTGGTCACCCCCGGCACCGTGACCGATGCCGAGCTGCTCAGCGACAAGACCGAATCCCTGCTGCTGGCCGTGCACCAGGGTGTGCGCAACCAGTGCGGTCTGGCCTGGCTGAGCGTGACCCAGGGCGCGCTCTACCTGGCCGAATGCGACAGCGACGAGCTGGGCGCCTGGCTGGCGAGCGTCTCCCCCAGCGAGCTGGTGTGCAGCGTGGACCTCACCCCCGCCTTCGAAGCCCGCCTGCGCAAGGACAGCAGCAGCCTGCCCTCAGGCGCCTGCACCGTCACGGCCCGACCGGCCTGGCAGTTCGACGCCGCACTGGGCGAACGCCGCCTGCTCGATCAGCTCAAGGCCGCCTCGCTCATGGCCTGGCAGGCCGAGCAGCTGCCGCTGGCCCATGCCGCGGCCAGTGCGCTGCTGGGCTATGCCGAACACACCCAGGGCCGGGCGCTCACCCACCTGCACAGCCTGCAGGTGGTGCGCTCGGGCGAGCTGATCGAGCTGCCCCTGAGCACACGGCGCAACCTCGAACTCACGCAGACCCTGCGCGGCGAGGACGCGCCCACCCTGTTCTCCCTGCTGGACACCTGCGTCACCGGCATGGGCAGCCGCCTGCTCAAGCACTGGATGCTCACGCCCAGGCGCGAGCGCAGCCAGGCGCAGGCCCGCCTGGACGCGATTGCCACCCTGCGCGAAGGCCTGTACGCCAGCTTGCGCAGCCAGCTCAAGGGCAGCACCGACGTGGAGCGCGTCACTGCCCGCCTGGCCCTGCGCCAGGTGCGCCCGCGCGAGCTGGTGGCCCTGCGGCAAAGCCTGGCCCGGGCCCTGTCCCTGCGCGAGCTGGTGGCACGCGCCTCGCTGGAGCCGCCCCTGCTGGCCGAGGTTCTGGAGGACCTGCTGGCCCCACCCGGCTGCGCCGAGCTGCTTGAGCGCGCCCTGCTGGACGAGCCAGCCGCCCTGGTGCGCGACGGCGGCGTGATGCGCGAGGGCTGGGACGCCGAGCTGGACGAACTGCGCGCCATCCAGACCAACTGCGACGGCTTCCTGCTGGACCTGGAGGCGCGCGAGAAGGCGCGCACCGGCATTGCCAACCTGCGGGTGCAGTTCAACCGCGTGCACGGCTTTTACATCGAGGTCACCCAGGGCCAGGCCGACAAGGTGCCCGAGGACTACCGGCGCCGGCAGACCCTCAAAAACGCCGAGCGCTTCATCACGCCCGAGCTCAAGGCCTTCGAGGACAAGGCCTTGTCCGCACAGGAGCGCGCGCTGGCGCGCGAAAAATTCCTCTTCGAGCAGCTGCTCGACGACCTGCAGGCTTTCGTGCCCGCCCTCAGCCGGGTAGCGCGTGCCATGGCCACGCTGGATGCCCTGTCGACGCTGGCCGAGCGATCGCTCACCCTCAATTGGTGCGCCCCGGTTTTCGTGCGCGAGCCCTGCATCGAGATCCAGCAGGGCCGCCATCCCGTGGTCGAGGCCCGGCTGGCCGAACAGGGCTCGGGCGGCTTCATCGCCAACGACTGCATGCTGGGCGGCAAGACCCGCATGCAGGTGATCACCGGCCCCAACATGGGCGGCAAGTCGACCTACATGCGCCAGGTGGCATTGATCGTGCTTATGGCCAGCATGGGCTCCTACGTTCCCGCACACGCCTGCCGCCTCGGCCCCATCGATGCCATCCACACCCGCATCGGCTCGGCCGACGACCTGGCCAATGCACAGTCCACCTTCATGCTGGAGATGACCGAGGCCGCGCAGATCCTGCATGGCGCCACGCCGCATTCCCTGGTGCTGATGGACGAGATCGGCCGCGGAACCTCCACCTTCGACGGCCTGGCGCTGGCCGGCGGCATCGCCACGCACCTGCACAGTAAGGTGCAGGCCTTCACTCTGTTTGCCACGCATTACTTCGAGCTCACCGAGTTTCCCGCCCGCCACCATGCGGCGGTGAACGTGCACGTGAGCGCGGTGGAGTCGGGTGCGGACATCGTGTTCATGCACCACATCGAGCCCGGCCCGGCCAGCCGCAGCTACGGCATTGCAGTGGCGCGCCTGGCCGGCGTGCCCGGGGCGGTCGTGCAGCATGCACGCCATGCCCTGCAGGCGCTGGAGCAGTCGCAAAGCCAGGCCAAGGCCCAGGTCGACCTCTTTGCGCCGCCGCCGGCAGCCGCCAGCCCCGAACCCAGCGCCGCAGACCAGGCCCTGGCCCAGATCGACCCGGACAGCCTCAGCCCCCGCGAGGCCCTGGACGCCCTTTACCAACTCAAGAAAGTGGCCGCCACCGGTGGCCACAAATCACGCACATGACCTACTGCGTTGCCATCAAGCTCAATGCCGGCCTGGTGTTCCTCTCGGACTCGCGCACCAACGCGGGCCTGGACCACATCTCCACCTTCCGCAAGATGATCGTCTACGAGCGCCCGGGCGACCGCTTCATGGTGCTGCTGTCGGCGGGCAACCTGTCGATTTCCCAATCGGTGCGTGAGATCCTGCAGGTGGAAAAGCTGCAGGACCCGGACAGCGACGAACCCCTGACCATCTGGAACGCCAAGAGCATGTTCGATGCTGCCCGCGTGCTGGGCTCGGCGGTGCGGCGCGTGCACGAGCGCGATGCCCGGGCACTCAAGAGCTCGGACGTGGATTTCAACGTCTCGCTGATCTTCGGCGGCCAGATCCAGGGCGAGGGCATGCGCCTGTTTCAGATGTACTCGGCGGGCAACTTCATCGAGGCCACCCCCGAGACGCCCTACTTCCAGGTGGGCGAGTCCAAGTACGGCAAGCCCGTGCTCGACCGGGTGATCACCCCTGCCACTCCTTTGGAAGAAGCTGCCAAGTGCGCCCTGGTGTCCATGGACTCGACCATGAAGTCCAACCTCTCGGTGGGTTTTCCGCTGGACCTGGTGGTCTACGAGAACAACCGCCTGCACAGCGACAAGCTGGTGTGCATCGACCAGAACAACCCCTACTACCGCATGATGCACAACAGCTGGGGACAGCGGCTGCGCGAGGTGTTCGACAGCATTGAAGACCCAGTGTGGGACGACGCCCACACCGAGACGCCGCTGAAGATGCCGGCCGATCGCCTTGGCGAGCTCAAGAAGATCAGCAACCCGAACGAAAAGTTGATCTGAGGGTGTCTGCGGCGCCGCGTCCCCTGCTGGTCTTCTCGCACGGCAACAGCTTTCCTGCCAGCACCTACGGCGTGATGCTTCAGGCCCTGCGCCAGCGGGGCTTTCAGGTGGAGGCCATCGAGAAGTTTGGCCACGACCCACGCTACCCGGTCACCAGCAATTGGCCGCACCTGGTGCAGCAGCTTGCCGACTTCGCCTCAGGCCAGGTGCACACCAGCGGCCAGGGCGTGTTCCTCGTGGGGCACTCCCTGGGCGGCTTTCTCAGCCTCATGTGCGCAGCGCAGCACCCCCATCTGGGCAGCCAGCCGGTGCGCGGCGTGGTCATGCTCGATTCACCTCTGGTGGGTGGCTGGAAGGCTGCGGCCCTGAGCGTGGCCAAGCGCTCAAGGCTGGTGGGCTCGGTCTCGCCCGGGGCGGTGAGCCGCCGGCGCAAACAGGCCTGGCACGACCTGGCTGAGGTCGAGGCCCACTTCCAGGGCAAAAAGGTGTTCGCCAGCTGGGACGCGCGGGTGCTGCAGGACTACATCACCCAGGGCACGCGCGAGGCCGGGCCCGAGGACCTGCGGCATGCGGGCCAGCGCGTGCTCAGCTTCGACCGCGAGGTGGAGACCGCCATCTACAACACCCTGCCGCACCACCTGGAAGGGCTGCTCAAGCGCCATCCGTTGCGCTGCCTGGCCAGCTTCATCGGCGCCACGCATTCGCTGGAAATGCGCCAGGTGGGCATGGCGCTGACCGAGCGCATCACCCAGGGCCGGGTCATGATGCTCGACGGCAGCCACCTCTTTCCCATGGAGCGGCCCGAGGTCGCCGCCGCGGCCATCGAGGCCAGCGTGCTCAACCAGATCAGCCTGGCGCGCTGAGCGCCTCAGGCCGCCCAGCTGACCCAGCCCATCTGGGCGGTGAGCAAGACCACCAGGCCAAAGGCGATGCGGTACCACGCGAAGGGTACGAAGCTGTGCGTAGCCACGTAACGCAAGAGCCAGCGGATGCACAGCCAGGCACTGACAAAGGCGAAGAACAGGCCCACGGCGAACATCGGCAGGTCCGACCAGGCCAGCAGCGCCCGGTCTTTGTAGAGGCTGTAGACACCAGCACCGATCAGCGTGGGAATGGCCAGGTAGAAGGAGAAATCGGTGGCCGCCCGGCGCGACAGGCCTAGGAACATGCCCCCGATGATGGTGGCACCGCTGCGGCTGGTGCCCGGCACCATGGCCAGGCACTGGATCAGGCCCAGCTTGAAAGCGTCGGACAGGGCCAGGTCGTCCACCGAATCCACGCGCACCACGCCCTCGGCCTGTCGGTGGCGGGCCTCGGCCCAGAGAATGATGAAGCCACCCACAATGAAGCTGCTGGCCACCACCACCGGCGTGAACAGGTGGGCCTTGATGGCCTTGCCCAGCAGCAGACCCATCACCACGGCGGGAATGAAGGCCACGAGCACATTCAAGGCAAAGCGGCGCGACTGCGCCTGGCTGGGCAGGGATACGAGGGTGTCGCGCAGCCGCTGCCAGTAAACGAGGATGACCG
The DNA here is from genome assembly GCA_947457975.1 of Comamonadaceae bacterium. GTDB lineage: Bacteria > Pseudomonadota > Gammaproteobacteria > Burkholderiales > Burkholderiaceae_C > Polaromonas. Next base: position 16,124 of record CANGYC010000016.1, read on the forward strand.
CGAAGATGGCGCCCGTCTGAATGGCGATGTCAAAGACCTTCGCCCGCTCGTCATCAAAGCCCAGCAGGGCCCCGGCCAGGATGAGGTGGCCGGTGGATGAAATCGGCAGGAATTCAGTCAGGCCTTCCACCACGCCCATGAGGGCGGCCTTGATGAGCAATGCAGTGTCCACGCAGGCTTTCGAGTAAAGGCCGCATTATCGGTGAGCCCTGGGCGGACTCGAAGGCGAGCGCAGGGGCGGCGCGAGAGGGCAATGACCGAGCGACGACTAAAATCGATGCATGAGTTCCAAGCCCAACGTGGTCGCCAACGCCCCCACCTCCCCAGAAAAAGAAGCGGTCAAGGCCAGCCACTTCCTGCGCCAGATCATCGAAAAAGACCTGACCGAGGGCGTCTATGCCTCGCGCCGCTGGGCCGGCAGCCCTGGCGATGCCGCCCACCACCAGGCCGCCCCGCTGGACAGCGCGCGCGTGCGCCTGCGCTTTCCGCCCGAGCCCAACGGCTACCTGCATGTGGGCCATGCCAAGAGCATCTGCCTGAACTTCGGCCTGGCACGCGACTACGGCGGCGTGTGCCACCTGCGATTTGACGACACCAACCCCGAAAAAGAAGACCAGGAGTACGTGCGCTCCATCATCGATGCGGTGAAGTGGCTGGGCTTTTCCTGGGAAGCCGGTGGCACGGCCCACCTCTACCAGGCAAGCGACTACTTTGGCTTCATGTACCGGGCCGCCGAATACCTCATCGAAGCGGGCCTGGCCTACGTGGACGAGCAGACGCCCGAGCAAATGCGCGCCAACCGCGGCGACTTCGGCAAGCCCGGCGTCGACAGCCCCTTTCGCGGTCGCAGCCCGGCCGAGAACCTGGCGCGCTTTCGCCAGATGCGGGCGGGTGAGCTCGCCGACGGCGCCGCCGTGCTGCGCGCCAAGATCGACATGGCCTCGCCCAACATCAATCTGCGCGACCCGGCCATCTACCGCATCCGCCGGGCCACGCACCACCACACCGGTGACCAGTGGTGCATCTACCCGATGTACACCTTCGCGCACCCCATCGAAGACGCGCTCGAGCAGATCACGCACAGCATCTGCACCCTGGAATTTGAAGACCAGCGCCCCTTCTACGACTGGCTGCTAGACCACCTGGTGCAAGGCGGCCTGATCCCGGCCCCCCACCCGCGCCAGTACGAATTTGCCCGCCTGAACCTGACCTACGTGCTCACCAGCAAGCGCAAGCTCGCCCAGCTGGTGAGCGAGAGCAAGGTCAGCGGCTGGGACGACCCGCGCATGCCCACCATCGTGGGCCTGCGCCGCCGGGGCTACACGCCCGAGGCCCTGCAACTGTTTGCCGAGCGCATTGGCGTGACCAAGAGCGACAGCTGGATCGACTACAGCACCCTCGAAGGCTGCCTGCGCGAGACGCTGGACACCTCGGCTGCGCGCGCCATGGCCGTGCTCGACCCTGTCAAGCTCGTGCTCTCCAACTGGGACGAGCTCATGGGTGCGGGCCACCTGGAGGACTGCGTCGCGCCAGTGCACCCGCACGCGCCCGAACGCGGCACAC
>CANGYC010000017.1 GCA_947457975.1 Comamonadaceae bacterium
CCTCCTCGACCATGAACTCCTCTCTTCCTGCCGGCCTCGGTGTCATTGGCCTGGGCTCCATGGGCCTGGGTGCGGCCCGCTCTGCCCTGCGCCGTGGTGTGGCCACCTGGGGCTGTGACACACGCGCCGAGGTGCGCGATGCCTTCGCCCGCGATGGTGGCCAGGCCGTCGAGCGCCCAGCCGACCTGGCCCCGCACTGCCGCGTGGTGGTGGTGCTGGTGGTCAATGCCGCACAGACCGAAGAGGTGCTCTTCGGCTCCAACGGCCTGGCAGGCGCCATGGTGCCCGGCTCGGTGGTGGTCTGCTCGGCCACCGTCGATCCGGCGGTGGTGCCCGGCTGGGCCGAGCGTCTGGCCAAGCACGGGCTGCTGCTGATCGACGGCCCCGTCTCCGGCGGCGCCCGCAAGGCCGAGGCCGGCGAGATGACGGTCATGGCCTCCGGCGCGCCCGAAGGTTTTGAGGCGGGGCTGGAGCTCCTGCAGGCCTGCGCCGGCAAGGTCTACCGCCTGGGCGACAAGCCGGGCATCGGCTCGACCGTGAAGATGGTGAACCAGCACCTGGCGGGCGTGCATATCGCCACCGCCTGCGAGGCCATGGCCCTGGGCATGCGCGCCGGCGCCGACCCGGCGCAGCTGTACGAAGTGATCTGCAACTCCGCCGGCATGAGCTGGATGTTTCAGAACCGCGTGCCCCACATCCTGGAGGGCGACTACACGCCGCTGTCGGCCGTCAACATCTTCGTCAAGGACCTGGGCATCGTGCTCGACGCCGCGCGCAAGCTGGCCTTTCCCCTGCCGATGGCGGCCGCGGCCCACCAGCTTTACCTGGCCACCGCCGCCATGGGCCACGGTGCGGAGGACGATGCCGCCGTGGTCAAGTACTACGCGGCCCTGGCCGGGCTTGAGCTGCCCGAAGGCAAAGGACAGACGACATGATTCTGGGCGTGATCGCCGACGACTTCACCGGCGCCACCGACGTGGCAGGCATGCTGGTGGGCGCGGGCATGCGCACGGTGCAGGTCATCGGCGTGCCCGAAGGCCCCATGCCCGAGGCCGATGCGGTGGTGGTGGCGCTCAAGACACGCACCTGCCCGCCCGCCGAGGCCGTGGCCCAGAGCCTGGCAGCGCTGCACGCCCTGCGCGCCGCCGGCGCGCGGCAGATTTATTTCAAGTACTGCTCCACCTTCGACTCCACGCCCCAGGGCAACATCGGCCCCGTGGCCGATGCGCTCATGGATGCCCTGGGCACGGACCTGGCGATCGCCTGCCCGGCCTTTCCTGACAACGGCCGCACCGTGTTCCGCGGCCACCTCTTTGTGGGCGATGTGCTGCTCTCGGACTCGGGCATGCGCCAGCATCCGCTCACGCCCATGACCGATGCCAACCTCGTGCGCGTGCTGCAACCGCAAACCCGCAGGCGCGTGGGCTTGCTGGCCCAGCCCGTGGTGGCACGGGGAGCGCAGCCTGTGCGCGCCAAGCTGCAAGCCCTGCGCACCGAAGGCGTGGGCCTGGTGGTGGCCGATGCCGTGGCCAACGAAGACCTGCTTACCCTGGCCGAAGCCTGCGCGGACCATCCGCTCATCACCGCCGGCTCGGGCGTGGCCCTGGGCCTGCCCCCGGCCTATGCCCGCCGAGGCTGGCTGCAGCCCGATGCAGGCTCCGCCCAACTCACCCCTGTGCAAGGCCCGGCCGCCGTGCTGGCCGGCTCCTGCTCCGAGGCCACCCAGGCCCAGGTCGCCTGCTGGAAGGCCGGAGGCCGCACGGCCCTGCAGATCGACCCGCTGGCCCTGGCCCAAAACGACCGCCACGCCCAGGACCTTCAGGCCAAAGCACTGGAGGCCCTGGCCCGCGGGCCGGTGCTGGTCTACGCCACGGCCGACGCGGCGCAGGTCAAAGCCGTGCAGGGAAAGCTGGGCACCGCCGAGGCGGGTGAGCGTGTGGAGCGCTGCCTGGCCGAGCTGGCGCGGGCCCTGCTTGGCGCGGGCGTGCGGCGCCTGGTGGTGGCCGGCGGAGAAAGCTCCGGCGCCGTGACCCAGGCCCTAGGCCTGCAGCAGCTGCGCATCGGCGCGCCCATCTGCCCCGGCGTGCCCTGGACCCAGGGCCTCTGGGAAGGCCAGCCTCTTTGGCTGGCCCTGAAGTCGGGTAATTTCGGCGGGCCGGACTTCTTTGCCGAAGCTCTACAACAAGCGGGAGTGGCCTTGTGAGCACCTCTTACCCAGCCTCCCAAACCGCCCTTCGGCAGGACATCTGCCACGTCGGCCGCTCCCTGTTCGAGCGCGGCCTGGTGCATTCCACCGCCGGCAACATCAGCGTGCGGCTGCCCGATGGCGAGGGCTACCTGATCACGCCCACCGATGCCTGCCTGGGCTTTCTGGAGCCCGAGCGCCTGGCCTGGGTGTCCCTAGAGGGCGAGCAGCTGGGCGGCGACCGCGCCAGCAAGACCCTGACCCTGCACCGCCGCATCTACGCGCAGGCCCCCGAAGCAGGCTGCGTGCTGCACACGCATTCCACGCACCTGGTGGCCCTCACCCTGCAGGGCGTGTGGCGCAGCGACAGCATCCTGCCGCCTCTAACGCCCTACCAGGTCATGAAGGTCGGCCGCATTCCTCTGGTTCCCTACCTGCGCCCTGGCGATCCGCGCATGGGCGATGCCGTCGAGGCCCTGCTGGCCCAGGCGCCCGTGCGCGGCGTCATGCACGAACGGCTGGGCCCCACGGTCTGGGCCGCCGACCCGGCCGCTGCCATGGCCTTGCTGGAAGAGCTGGAAGAAAGCGCCCGCCTCTGGCTCATGATTGAGCCGCGCCCCAGCCCTCTGTCTGACGAACAACTGGCCGAACTCCAGCAGGTCTTCGGCGCCCACTGGTAAGCCACTTTCCACTCCATTTCATGCCCCGCTTTGCTGCCAACCTGACCCTGATGTACACCGAGCATCCTTTCTTGGAGCGCTTCGGTGCCGCTGCGGCCGATGGCTTTGACGCCGTCGAATACCTCTTTCCCTACGACCATCCCCCCGAAGCCATCGCCCAGGAGATGCGCCGACACGGGCTGATGCAAGGGCTGTTCAACATGCCCCCGGGCGACTGGGCCGGCGGCGAGCGCGGCATAGCCGCCCTGCCCGGCCGCGAGGCTGAATTCAAAGCTGGCGTGGAGCAGGCCCTGCGCTACGCCCAGGCCACGGGCTGCCGCCACCTGCATGCCATGGCAGGCCTGGTGCCGCAGGGGGCCGACCGCGCCGTGCTGCACAGCACGTTCGTGGCCAACCTTCGGCACGCCTGCGAGCGCCTGGCGCCGCACGGCATCACCGTGCTGATGGAGCCGCTCAACGTCCGCGACAACCCAGGCTACTTCCTCACCCATCAGGCCCAGGCGCATGCCCTGTTGGCCCAAGTGGGCCAGCCCAACCTGCAGGTGCAGATGGACTTCTACCACTGCCAAATCAGCGAGGGCGACCTGAGCATGCGTCTGAAGAAGCACTTTGCCGGGGTCGGTTACATCCAGATTGCAGGAGTGCCCGAGCGGAACGAGCCTGACACGGGCGAAATCAACCACCCCCACCTGTTCCGCCTGCTCGATGAGCTGGGCTACCAGGGCTTTGTCGGCTGCGAGTACCGACCCCGCGCCGGCACCTCGGCGGGCCTGGGCTGGCTCAGGCGCTGGATAGAAGAAAGCACGCAAGGAAGCCGCGCATGAACATCCTGATCACCGGCGGTGCCGGTTTCCTGGGTTCGCAACTGGCGGCGCGCCTGCTCAAGCGCGGCGAGTTTGCCGGCCAGCCCATCAGCCAGCTCATGCTGGCCGATATCGCCACACCACAAGGCCCCCTGCTGGCCGATGCCCGCGTGCGCAGCCAGGTGGGCGATCTCGCGGCCAGCCTTCCGGCGCTGATGACGCAGCCCTGGCACATGGTGTTTCACCTGGCCTCGGCGGTGTCGGCCGAATGCGAGCGCGACTTCGGCCTGGGTCTGCATGCCAACCTCGATGCCACACGCGCGCTGCTCGAGGGCCTGCGCGCCCAGGCCGAGCGCGGCGGCCCGGTGGCGCGCCTCTTCTTCTCCAGCTCGGTGGCGGTGTTTGGCGGCGATGCCGTGCTGCCGCTGCCCGAGGTGGTGCGCGACGGCACACCACCCCTGCCGCAATCGAGCTACGGCACGCACAAGGCCATGTGCGAGCTGCTGGTGGCCGACTACACGCGCAAGGGCTTCATCGACGGCCGCTCAGCGCGCCTGATGACGGTGTCGGTGCGCCCCGGCCGGCCCAATGGCGCAGCCTCAGGCTTTCTTTCCGGCATGCTGCGCGAGCCTCTGGCCGGTCAAGTCTCCAACTGCCCCGTGCCGCTGAACACACGGGTGGCGCTGGCTTCGCCCGACAGCACGCTAAGGGGCATCCTCGCCGTGGCCGAGGCCAGCGCTGCTCAGCTGGGCAGCCGAGCTGCCATCAACCTGCCGGCGCTGAGCACCACGGCCGGCGAAATGCTGGAGGCCCTGGCGCAAGTGGCCGGCTCCGAGGCCAGAGGCCTGGTCAGCCAGACGCCCGATGCCGGCATCACGGCCATCGTGGGCGGCTGGCCGGCGCGCTTTGACCACGCACGTGCCAGTGCCTTGGGCCTGGCGCCCGACCCCGATTTCGCCACCATCCTGCGCCAGTACATTGACGCCCATCCAGACGCCGTCCAGCTGCCATCGGCACGCCAGCGCCTGGGATGGACCTGACCGCTTCCCCCACCGGTGCATCCGCACCATCACTCACCCAAGGAGACACGCCATGAAAAAACAATATTGGATCGCCCCTCTCGCCCTGGCCGCAATGGCCGCCACCGGCAGCGCCTCGGCTCAGACGGTGCTGAAGATCGGCTACGCCACGAGCCAGACCTCGCACTACGGTGTGGGCTCCACCATGTTCTGCGACGACATCGAGAAGGGCACGCAAGGCCGTTACAAGTGCCAGCAGTTCCCCAGCTCGGCCCTGGGCGGCGAGCGCGAAATGATCGAGGCCGTGCAACTGGGCACCCAGGACCTGGTGAACACCTCCACCGGCCCGCTGGGCAACTTCGTGCCCGAGGTCAAGATCGTGGACATCCCCTTCCTGTTCCGTGACTATGACCACGCCCGCAAGGTCATGGACGGCCCCATTGGCCAGGACCTGCTCAAAGCCATGCAAAGCAAAGGCCTGATCGGCCTGGCCTGGACAGAAAACGGCTTTCGCCACATGACCAACAGCAAGCGCCCCATCAGGACGGCCGACGACGCCCGTGGCCTGAAGATGCGCACCATGGAAAACAAGGTGCACATGGACGGCTACCGCACCTTCGGCATCCAGCCCACGCCCATGGCCTTCCCTGAACTCTTTGGCGCGCTGCAGCAAGGCGTGGTCGACGGCCAGGAAAACCCCATCCCGGTGATCCTGTCCTCCAAGTTCTCGCAAGTGCAAAAGCACCTCTCGCTGACGGGCCATGTGTACTCGCCGGCCGCCCTGATCATCTCGCCCGTGGTCTGGAACAAGCTGTCGGCCGCGGACAAGACCGTGTTCCAGGAAGCGGCCAAGAAAGCCTCGGCTGCCCAGCGCAAGAAGGTCAATGACGACGAGAACAACGGCATCGCCCAGCTTGAAAAAGATGGCATGCAGGTGATTCGCCAGGTCGATGGTGGCAGCTTCCGCAAGGCTGTGACGCCGGCCTACGAGCTCTACGCCAAGGAGTTCGGCGCCGCCAAGATCCAGGCGATCCAGAACGTCAAGTAAGCCCCCCCGGGCGTGCCGGCAGGCTTTGTGGCCTGCCGGCACCCGCCAGCCTGCGCAGGTGAATGCATGAAAACTCTCGAAAAGGCGCTGATGAGCGTCAACCGGTGGGCCTTGATCCTGCTGCTGGCGGCCATGTCGGTGATCATTTTCATCAACGTCATCAACCGCTACTACGACGGCCAAGCCCTGCCCTGGGCTGAAGAAGTGGCCCGGCACATGATGATCTGGCTGACCTTCCTGGGCGCCGGACCGGTGCTGCGCTATGGCGGCCACATTGCGGTGGACAACCTGCAGGACAGCCTGCCGCGCAAGGCGGCCATTGCACTTCGCGGCCTGATCGCGCTGCTGTTGCTGGCCTTTTTCGTCTTCCTCATCTGGTGGGGCCTGCTCTACGTGGAGCGCACGCAGTACCAGTCGACGGCGGCCACCCAAATCTCGTTTGCCTACATTTACGCGGCCATGCCCATTGGCGGCCTGCTGCTGATCCTGCACTTTCTCTTCATCCTGCGGGACTACGTGCTCGAGAGGCGCTTTGCCTCCGACGACCATTTCGACGCCAACGCGAGTGCATCCCTATGAGCGCCAGTGCCATTCTTCTGCTGAGCGCCTGCGTTTACCTGGCGATCGGCGTGCCCGTGGCCTTTGCCCTGGGCCTGTCCACCGTCACGGCCCTGCTGCTGGGCTCGTCCTTTCCGCTGCTGGTGGTGCTCAAGGAAACCTTCACCGGCATTGACAGCTTCCCGCTGATGGCGGTGCCCTTTTTCATCCTGGCCGCCGAGCTCATGAGCGGCGGCTCGCTCACCGCGGTGCTGCTGCGCTTTGCCAGCCAGCTGGTGGGCCACAAGCGCGGCGGCCTGGGCTACACCAACATCGCCGGCCTGACCTTTTTCTCCGGCATTTCCGGCTCGGCCCTGGCCGACGCGGCAGGCCCGGGCTCCATGATGATCCGCATGATGGACAAGGCCGGCTACGACCGCGCCTACGCGGCCGCGCTCACGGCCTCGACGGCCATCGTCGGGCCCATCATCCCGCCCTCCATCATCATGATCATCTACGCCCTGCAAGACGACAACGTCTCGGTGGGCAAGCTGTTTGCCGCCGGACTGGTGCCGGGCCTGCTGATCGCCTTTGGCATGGCGGCGGTGAACTGGTACGTCTCGCGCAAACGCAACTACCGCGGCGATGACGAACAAGCCAGCTGGACCGAGATCCTGCGCACCACGTTCAAGGCCATCCCGGCCCTCCTGCTGCCAGTGCTCATCTTGGGCGGCATGCGCGCAGGCTGGTTCACGCCCACCGAAGCTTCGGTGGTGGCGGTGTTCTACGCCCTGATCTGCGGCAAGTTCATCTACCGCACGCTGGAGTGGAAGGCCCTGCCGGACATCCTCTCGCGCTCTGCCCTGCTGACGGCCTCGGTGCTCATCATCATCGGCACCTCGGCCTCATTTGCCTGGGTGCTGACCATCGACGGCCTGCCCATCAAGCTGGCCACCTGGATGACCGCCCAGGAGTTCTCGCCCCTGATGTTCCTGCTGGCGGTCAACGTGTTCCTGCTGCTGTTCGGCATCTTCATCGAGCCGCTGCCCGGGGTGATGGTGCTGGTGCCCATCCTTGCGCCGATTGCGGCCAAGCTGGGGATCGATCCCATCCACTTCGCCATGGTCGTGATCCTCAACCTGACCCTGGGCATGATCACGCCGCCGGTGGGCGGGCTGCTGTTCGTGACCTCCAACGTCTCTAAGGTACCGCTGGCGGCGCTCACACGCGAGCTCAAGCCCTTCCTGGTGGCCCACCTGCTGATCCTGGCCAGCATCACCCTGGTGCCGGGCCTGAGCACCTGGCTGCCTGGGGTGATGGGCTTCAAGTAAGCCGGGCCGCCAATGCAATCCCGCACGGCGGCCGAGGCACACTGACCCGGGCACAATCCACACATGGCCGAACGCGTCATCCCCCTGCATCCCCATAGGCCGGCACCGCAAGCGCTGCACGTGCCCGCCCAGGCCCTTGTACAGGGGGCCAGCCTGGCTGACCAGCTGGGCCGTCCCCTGCGCGACCTGCGCATCAGCGTGACCGACCGCTGCAACTTTCGCTGCAGCTACTGCATGCCCAAGGAGGTGTTCGACAAGGACTACCCCTACCTGCCGCAGTCGGCGCTGCTGAGCTTCGAGGAAATCACGCGCGTGGCCCGTCAGTTCGTGCAACTGGGCGTTCGCAAGATCCGCCTGACCGGGGGCGAGCCGCTGCTGCGCAAGAACATTGAAATTCTGATCGAACAACTCGCCCAGCTGCGCACCCCCGACGGGCAGCCGCTGGACCTGACGCTCACCACCAACGGCTCGCTGCTCGCCCGCAAGGCCCAGTCCCTGAAGGACGCGGGGCTCCAGCGGGTCACCGTCAGCCTCGATGGCCTGGACGACGCCGTCTTTCGCCGCATGAACGACGTCGACTTTCCGGTGGCCGAGGTGCTGGCCGGCATTGAAGCGGCGCAAGCAGTCGGCCTGGGGCCGATCAAGGTCAACATGGTGGTCAAGCGCGGCACCAACGAGCATGAAATCCTGCCCATGGCGCGCCACTTCCACGGCAGCGGGCAGGTGCTGCGCTTCATCGAGTACATGGACGTGGGCGCTACCAATGGCTGGCGCATGAACGAGGTCATGCCATCGGCCGAGGTGGTGCGCACGATCTCTGCCGAGATGCCGCTGGTGCCGATGGAGGCAGCTGCCCCTGGTGAGACGGCCGAGCGTTGGGCCTATGCGGACGGCGGCGGCGAGGTGGGCTTCATCAGCAGCGTCACGCAGGCCTTCTGCGGCGACTGCAACCGCGCGCGCCTGTCCACCGAAGGCCAGCTCTACCTTTGCCTATTCGCCAGCCAGGGCCACGACCTGCGCACCCTTTTGCGCGGCGGTGCCAGCGATGCCGAGCTGGCCGCGGCGATTGCCCACGTCTGGCAAGGCCGCAGTGACCGCTACTCGCAGCTGCGCAGCCAGCTGCCAGCCGATGCTTCCAGCGCCACCAGTGGGCGCCGCGTGGAGATGAGCTACATCGGCGGATGACCGTTTTGCGCCCAGGCGCTCTTTCATGACAGCTATGTATTCCATCACCGGACTCCTCCTGGCCGGCGGCCGCGGCAGCCGCATGGGCGGCCACGACAAAGGCCTTCAGCCCTTCCAGGGCCTCCCCCTGGCCCTGCACACCCTGCACCGACTGCAGCCGCAGGTGGACCAGATCCTCATCAGCGCCAACCGCAACCTCGCCGCCTACGAAAGTCTGGGTGCGCCCGTGCTGCAGGACGCGGTGCCCGACTTCGCTGGTCCGCTGGCTGGCTTCCTGGCGGGCCTGAACCACTGCGAGACCGAGTTCCTGGTGACGGTGCCCTGCGACACGCCGCGCTTTCCCCTGGACCTCGTCGACCGCCTGATGGGTGCCCTGCAAGAGGAGGATGCCGACATCGCCATGCCCTCAGCACGCGAGGAGGATGGAAGCCTGCGGCCCCAGCCTGTGTTTTGCCTCATGCGTGCAGACCTGGTGGAGAGCCTGGGCCGCTTCGTGATGGGCGGCGGGCGCAAGATCGACGCCTGGACAGCCCAGCACCGCTGCGTGGTGCTGCCCTTCAACAGCCCCGAGGATGATCCGCAGGCCTTCTTCAATGCCAACACCCTGGCGGAGCTGCGCCGGCTGGAAGCGCCATGAAGACGCTGGAACAGATCGCCGCCGAACTGCAGGGCTACGACCCGCAGTCGCTGCCGGTGGACAGCGTGGCGGCCTTTCTGCGTGAGCTGGTGGCGCCCGTCGCCGACACCGAGGCCCTGCCGCTCTTTGCGTGCCTGGACCGGGTGCTGGCACACGAGCTGGTCTCGCCACTGGACGTGCCCCCCCATGACAACTCGGCCATGGACGGGTTTGCCTTCGATGGCGCCCTCTTGCTGCAGGCCGAGCCGGAACTGAAGCTGCGCATCGTGGGCACGGCCCTGGCCGGTCAAGCCTGGCGTGGCCAGGTCGGGCCGGGCGAATGCGTGAAGATCATGACGGGTGCCATCATGCCGGCCGGCCTGGACACAGTGGTGCCGCAGGAAATGACCCAGCTGGCCGACGATGGCCAGTCGGTGTGCATACCCACGGGTCTGCTGCGGCCCGGTGACAACCGCCGCCTCCGCGGCGAAGACCTGCGCCGCGGCGAATCCGCCCTGCGGCGTGGCGAGCGCCTGGGCCCGGCCCGGCTGGGCCTGGCCGCCTCGCTGGGTGTGGACCAATTGCACACCTACCGGCCGCTGAAGGTGGCCTATTTCTCCACCGGCAGCGAGATCCTCTCGCTGGGCGAAGCGCCGCGCGAAGGCGCGGTCTACGACAGCAACCGCTACACCGTCTTCGGCCTGCTGCGGCGCATGGGCTGCGAGGTGCTGGACCTGGGCGTGGTGCCCGACGAGCCGGCCCGGCTGGAGGCGGCCTTCAGGCAGGCGGCCGAGCAGGCCGACGCCATCATCAGCTCGGGCGGGGTGAGTGTGGGCGAGGCCGACTTCACCAAGGCCATGATGAAGAAGCTCGGCGACGTGGCCTTCTGGCGCGTGGCCATGCGCCCGGGCCGCCCCATGGCCGTGGGGCGCCTGCCTAAGACCTCAGGGCCGCCGGCCATACTCTTTGGCCTGCCGGGCAACCCGGTGGCGGTGATGGTGACCTTCCTGGCCTTTGTGCGCCCTGCCCTGCTGCAGATGATGGGCTGCACCGACGCCGCGCCACCACTGCTCAAAGCGCGTTGCACGCAGGCCATCAAGAAAAAACCGGGCCGCACCGAGTACCAGCGCGGGGTCGTGACCCGAGGGGTCGATGGGATGCCCGAAGTCCAGATCACCGGCAACCAGGGCTCGGGTGTGTTGAGCTCCATGGCTCAGGCCAACGGCCTGATCGTCATCCACCATGGCCAGGGCAGCGTGATGCCTGGCGATCTGGTGGATGTGATGATGTTCGACGGGGTGATCTGAAGAAGACGCCTCCCTAGGGCGCCTTCTTACTTGGCGATCAGCTCCTGCCCAGTCCCGTGAGCAGCTTCGTGCGCAGGCTGGTCCTTGATCACGCGGTTGTCGGCACCCGGGATCTCCCGGCGGGCGAACATCAGGTACATGGTGGGCACCACGAAGATGGTCAGTAGCGTGCCCAGGCTCATCCCGCCCACAATGACCCAGCCAATCTGGATGCGGCTTTCCGCACCCGCTCCCGTGGCCAGGGCCAAGGGAATGGCGCCCAGCACCATGGCACCGGTGGTCATGAGAATGGGGCGCAGGCGCTGCTCTGATGCCTTGACCACGGCGTCCACCAACTCCACACCCTGCTGGCGCAACTGATTTGAAAATTCCACGATCAAAATACCGTGCTTGGTGATCAGCCCCACCAAGGTGATCAAACCAATCTGTGAGTACACATTGAGCGAGCCGCCGGACCACTTCAGGGCCAGCAAGGCGCCGATCATGGACAGAGGCACCGAGAGCATGATCACAAAGGGATCGACAAAGCTCTCAAACTGCGCCGCCAGCACCAGGAAAATGAACACCAGGGCCAGCACGAAGACGATGGCCAGCGCGCCCTGCGAGTTGCGGAACTCCCGCGAGGTGCCATTGAGGTCGGTGCTGTAGCCGGGCTTGAGCACCTTGGCCGCCGTCTGGTCCATGAACTTCAGGGCCTCACCCAGCGAATAGTCGGGCGACAGGTTGGCGGTGATGGTGACCGAGCGGCGCTGGCCGAAGTGGTTGAGCTCGCGCGGGCTCACGCTTTCACGCAGCTTGACCAGCGCCGACAGGGGCACCATGGCGTCGTTGCGACCGCGCACAAAGATGTTGTCGATGTCCTGGGGCACATCGCGACCGCTGGCGCGGTTTTGCAAGATCACGTCGTACTGCTCGGCATCGCGCTTGTAACGGGTCACCTGGCGTCCGCCCAAGGTGGTCTCCAGGGCACGCGCCACCACGTCCACGCTCACACCCAGGTCAGCGGCCTTTTCGCGGTCCACGCTCACCCGCAGCTCGGGCTTGTTCAGGCGCAGATCGACGTCGGGCTGGATGATGCCGGGGTTCTTGGCCACTTCTTCAAGGATCTGTCGCACCACCCGGTTGAGGTTCTCGTAGCTGTCTGAAGTCTGGATCACAAAGTTCAGAGGCCGCTCACGGAAACCCTGGCCCAGCGACGGCGGGGTGATGGCAAAGGCATTGACGCCTGCCAGGCCGTTGAACTTAGGACCGATCTCACGCGCCAGCTCCAGCGTGGTGCGGGTGCGCTCCTCCCAGGGCTTGGCCCGGTAGATCACCGTGCCCTGCGAGACCGTCGGGTTACCGAGGCTGGCGAAGATACGGTCAAACTCCTCGTAGTTGCTGCCGATGCGCTCGAGGATGCGGGCATAGCGGTCGGTGTAGTCGATGGTCGAGCCGTCGGGGGAGTTGATCACTGCCAGGATGGTGCCCCGGTCTTCCAGGGGCGAGAGCTCGGACTTCATGGTCGGCCACACGAGGGCAATGCCGCCCGCGCTCGAGAGCATGACAGCCACCACGATCCAACGCGCCTGCAGCAGCGCCCCGAGCACACCCCAGCCGCGCACACGGGCCGTCAGCACCCAGCGCAGCGCTGCACCGTAGCCATTGGACAGAGCCGTGAGCGCGCGCTCCATGCCGCGGTCGAAGCGGTTGGGCTTGGGGTTGTGGCGCAGCAGCTTCGAACACATCATGGGTGTGAGCGTGAGCGCCACAAAGCCCGACACCAGCACCGCACCGGCCAGGGCCAGCGCAAACTCCTGGAACAAGCGGCCCGTGCGGCCGGGCGTAAACGCCAGGGGCGCGTACACGGCCACCAGGGTCAGCGTCATGGACACCACGGCAAAGCCAATTTCGCGCGCGCCGCGGATGGACGCCGCAAAAGGGTCCATGCCTTCTTCAATATGGCGGAAGATGTTTTCCAGCATGACGATGGCGTCATCGACCACCAGGCCGATGGCCAGCACCAGCGCCAGCAGCGTGAGGGTGTTGATGGTGAAGCCCGCCAGCGCCATCAGAGCGAAGGTGCCCACCAGGCTCACCGGGATGGTGACGATGGGAATGATCGAGGCCCTGAACGTGCGCAGGAACACGAAAATCACCAAAGCCACCAGGACCACCGCCTCCAGGATGGTCTGGTAGACATTCTTGACCGATCGGTCAATGAACAGCGAGTTGTCGTTCGCCACCTCGATCTGGATGCCATCGGGCAGATCGGCCTTGAGCTTGGGCATCATCTCGCGCACGCCCGCCGACAGCGTGAGCGGGTTGGCCGTGGCCTGGCGGATAACGCCGGCCGAGATCGCGGGCCGGCCATTGAGGCGCACAGAACTGCGCACATCAGCGGCGCTTTCCTCAATGCGGGCCACGTCGGCGAGCTTGACCGGAAATCCATTGACGGTCTTGATGACGATCTGGCCGAACTGGCCAGGGCGGTTCAGGTCAGTCTGCGAGGTGACGCTGAACTCGCGCTGGCTGGACTCGATGCGCCCGGCCGGCACGTCTAGGTTGTTACGGCGCACCGCATCCTCGATGTCCTGGGTCGTGAGGCGGTAGCCCGCCATTCGCTCCGGGTCCAGCCACACGCGCATGGCGTACTTGCGCTCGCCAAAGATGCGCACATCGGCCACACCCGAGACGGTTTGCAGGCGCGGCTTGACCACGCGGTTGACCAGATCGTTGATCTGCAGCGGGTTGAGCGTGTCGCTGGAAAAAGCCAGCCAGATCACCGGAAAGGCATCGGCTTCAACCTTGGCAATCACCGGCTCTTCAATGGTGGCAGGCAGCCGGTTGCGCACGCGCGCGGTGCGGTCGCGCACCTCGGCGGCGGCCGCGTCAGCGTCTTTTTCCAGGCGAAAGCGCACCGAAATTTGGCTTTGCTCGGCGCGGCTGATGGAGGTGATCACGTCCACCGCATCGATGCCGGCGATCGAATCCTCCAAAGGCTTGGAGATTTGCGACTCCACCACCTCGGCCGAGGCCCCGGGGTAGCGCACGCTCACGGTCACGACAGGCTCGTCGATTTTGGGGTACTCGCGCACGGTCAGCCGATCGAAGCTCACCATGCCAATGAGCACGATCAGCAAGGACAGCACGGTGGCAAAGACCGGGCGACGGATGGAGACTTCAGCGATTTGCATGAAACGTGCTCCGGTTCAGGAGAAATCGGTCATCAGGTAGTCAAGCACAAGCCGGGCGGCCTCAGGAAGGGGCCTGGCCGGGCCGTCCCGGGCCGCGCTCGCTGGTGCTGCCCATGGAAGCCAGGCAGGGGTCCGGGCCCTGCAGCGGCGCAGGCTGGGCTTGGGGCTTGGGCCTGGCCGCAGCTGCCGCTGCCGGGCTGGCTGATGGTGCCGAAGCAGCAGGAGCACCGCCGGGGGCACCGCTGGGTGCACCGCTGGGTGCGCCCCCGGGAGCACCCGCAGCGGCGGGTGGCGTGCCAGGTGCCGGGGCGGGACCACCCTGGCCGCCACGGGCACCGGCCTCGATCACGCGCACCGACATACCGTCTTTTTGGAGGCGCTGCTGGCCAGCCACCACCACCGTGTCATCGGCCCCAATGCCCTCCAGGACCTCCACCTTGCCCGGGCTGCGAAGGCCGAGCTTGACCTCCACGCGCTGGGTCACCTTGCCCTCGGGGCCATCCACCAGCTTGATGACGAACACACGAGGTCCCTGGGGCACGATGGCCTCCTCCGGAACCACCAAGGCCTTTTCTCGGGCACCAAAGATGGTGCTCACCCGGGCGAACATGCCCGGGCGCAACTGCAGGCGGCGGTTGTCAATGCAGGCGCGCACGCCCAGCGAGCGCCCGTTGGCATCGATCAGTGGGTCAATGGCCTGGACCACCGCCTGGAACTTGCGGCCGGGCAAGGCGTCAATGTCCACCTGAGCGGTCTGGCCCCGGCGCACCTTGGCCTGAAAACGCTCGGGCAGGCGATAGTCGACAAAGATGGCGTCGATGTCCTCGAGGTTGACCACCTCGGCGCCATCCTTGAGGTAATCACCCAGGTTGACCTGGCGAATGCCCACCATGCCATCGAATGGCGCCACGATGCGCAGGCGCGCAGCCGTGGCATGAGCCAGCGCCAGCTTGGCCTCGGCCACCTGCAGGTTGGCGGCACTTTCATCCACGGTGCGGCGGCTGATGAAGTTCTGCTCCACCAGCTCGCGGTTGCGGTTGAAATTGCTCTTGGCGATGGCCAGCTCCGCCTCGGCCTGCTTGATCTGGGCGGCTGGCAGCTGGTCGTCCAGCTGGACCAAGAGCTGGCCCTTGCGCACGCGATCTCCGTCGAGGAAATTGAGCTGCGTGATGCGGCCACCGACCTCGGGCTTGATCATCACGCCCTGGCGGGAGCGCAGGCTGCCCACGCTCTGGGTCTCATCGACGAGGCGGGTGGTCTCGACCTTGGCCACCTCGACCGCCGGCCGGACTCCGCCGCCCGGAGGGCCACCGGCGGCAGGTCCTGCGGGCGCAGGCGCGGACGGGGGCTTGCCTGGCTCCACAGGCTTGGACGGCCGGGTCTGATACCAATACGCACCGGCGCCCAGCGCCGCCATCACGGCCAGGGCCGACGCCCTCACCACCAGTTTTGAAGCCATAAACCGTACCTTGTTCCGAAAGGAAAAAACCGCCTTGAGGCAGACGGTCTGATCCCAATGATCAGTTCACTAAGCAATGTAACAGCAGCCCATGAAGGCAGCCTGAAGCTGGGCGCGGGTTAACCCTGGAAATACGCTGCGTCAAAACACGGACGGCCTGGTCCGCCCGCCACCTCGGCTGGCTCAGAGCTGGTCACGGGCCGCAGGTTCTGGCCGAGTGCGTCGTCAGCGCGCCGGGCTGGCGCCGGCCAGGGCCATCTCCACCCCCAGGTTGGCCAGCGCATCGGCGCGCTCGTTACCGGGGTCCCCGGCGTGGCCACGCACCCAGCGCCAGTCGATGCGGTGGCCCGATTGGCTCACCAGGTCGTCAAGTTGCTGCCAGAGATCAACGTTTTTGACCGGCGCCTTGGTCGAAGTCTTCCAGCCCCGGGCCTTCCAGCCATGGATCCATTCGGTGATGCCTTTGCGCACGTACTCGCTGTCCAGGTAAAGCAGCACGTGGCAGGGGCGCTTGAGGGCCATGAGGGCCTGAATCACGGCAGTGATTTCCATGCGGTTGTTCGTCGTGTCCAACTCACCGCCATAAAGCTCCTTGGTCGCCTCGCCACTGCGCAGCAGCACGCCCCAGCCGCCCGGACCAGGATTGCCCTTGCAGGCGCCATCGGTGTAGATCACCACGGAATCAGGGGAAGGGGAGGATGTAGGAACGGTCATCGCATCGGTCGGGGCAAGAGGCCATGCGCGAGCGTAACAGCCCAAGCCGACATCCAAGGCATCTGTCTTTCCGGAGGGTTAGCCCTGTGTGTCCGAGGGGGCTGGTCTGTGCATGGCTTGCCTGGCCTGCCGGGGCGTGGCCACCGCCGGCGCTGCAGCCCGTTGGGCAGGGGTGCGCCAGGCCGGCTCGAGCAAGCGCATGCCCCGCACGCGCTTGACCGCCACGAGGAAATAGGCCGCCCCGAAGATCGGCCACCAGCGCGCCCCGGCCGCATCCATCCAGGCAAAGCGCTCCAGCCAGCGCGGGTGGCTCAAGGCCGGCCGGTAGCAACCGAAGCGGGCGGACTCCACCTCAAAGCTGAGCAGGCGCAGCCAGTCCCGCAAGCGCCAGTAGCCGATGAACTCACCCTCCTCGGGCAGGAACAGTTCACCAAAGCCCAGGCGCCGGCACCAATGGGCCCGTTGCTGGCGAAAACCCCAAAGGCTGGCCGGATTGAGGCCGCTGATCACCACCCGGCCCTCGGGCACCAGCACCCGCTCGACCTCGCGCAGCGTGGTGTGCGGATCTTCGCTGAGCTCCAGCGTGTGGGGCAGCACCACCAGGTCCAGGCTGTTTTCGGGAAAGGGTAAGGCGGCCGGATGGCTCAGCAGAGCCACCCGCGGCGCATCCGGCTCAAGGGCCAGCTCGCTCGCCGGGCCATGCTCGGCCCCAGACAAGCCCAGCCATCGGTGAGGCATGCGGTTGTGGCGCAAGGCGGGTAACTCGGGCAAGCCCAGTTGCAGGGCGTGGTAGCCAAACACATCGCCCACGGCTTCGTCGAAGTGGCCTCGTTCCCAGTCGAGGAGGTAGCGGCCAGGCGCGGTCGCCAACCACGGCCTCAAACCTATAATTTCTGAGCTCATCAAGACCACGTGTGGTGTTTTCCTGGTTGCGGCAAGACGAACCGTTCGGCTCAGGGGCCAGGAGCGATTCGCCCTCAGCCGACATGTATTTCGATTCTATTCACGCGCTCCGGCAGACGGCATCACCGATACTGTCGAGCCCAGGATGCCCTGGCCAAGGTGCCTGAACTTCAACGGACATTCTCCATGGACCTGTTTTCCCTGCCGGCCAGCCTGCCCTTCCCAGGCACCCGCCCTGCTCTGCTTTGGACTGGCCGTGTATCGGCACTCTTGGCGCTTGTGCTTCTGAGCGCCTGCACCACGGTCTCCCTCAACGAGGCTAGCGCGCCCGCCATCACCCCCTCCCCTACCCCTACCCAAACGCCTGGATCTGTACCCGCAGCTGTAGCCGCAGCCGCACCGGCACGCGCAGCGGCAGCTGCACCGGCACCGGCACCGGCAGCTGCACCGGCTCCGGCAGCCGCACCGTCTCCTGCACCCGCACCGGCACGCGCAGCGGCAGTTGTACCCGCTCCAGCCGCTGCGTCCTCCCAGGCAGCTACAACCATCACGCTGGCCCCTGCAGTTCCTGTTGCGCCGGTGGTCTACCCCCCAGCAGGTGCCGGCACCCCCGTCGAGCTGGGCCCTGCCGCCATCAACCGGGGCGCATTGGGATTAGGCCAGCGTGCGGCATTTGCGCCGC
>CANGYC010000018.1 GCA_947457975.1 Comamonadaceae bacterium
AACGCCGACTTCGACGGTGACCAGATGGCCGTGCACGTGCCGCTGTCGGTG
The DNA here is from genome assembly GCA_947457975.1 of Comamonadaceae bacterium. Taxonomy (GTDB): domain Bacteria; phylum Pseudomonadota; class Gammaproteobacteria; order Burkholderiales; family Burkholderiaceae_C; genus Polaromonas. The sequence goes on from CANGYC010000018.1 coordinate 52, forward strand.
GAGGCGCAGATGGAAGCCCGCACGCTGATGCTCGCCTCCAACAACATCCTCTTTCCCGCCAACGGCGAGCCCTCCATCGTGCCCTCGCAAGACGTGGTGCTGGGCCTGTACTACGCCACGCGCGACCGCATCAACGCCAAGGGCGAAGGTCTGATCTTCTCCGACGTCAGCGAGGTGCAGCGCGCCTACGACGCCGGCCAGCTCGACCTCAGTGCGCGCATCAATGTGCGCCTGACGGAATACATCCGCGAGCGCAGCACGGGCGATTTCGTCTCCAACACCCAGGTCTGGGAAACCACGACCGGCCGTGCCCTGCTGTCCGAGATCCTGCCCAAGGGCCTGTCCTTCGCGAACATCAACAAGGCGCTCAAGAAGAAGGAGATCTCCAAGCTGATCAACGCCTCCTTCCGCAAGTGCGGTCTCAAGGAGACGGTGGTGTTCGCCGACAAGCTGTTGCAAAACGGCTTCCGTCTGGCCACCCGCTCTGGCATCTCCATCTGCATCGACGACATGCTGGTGCCCAAGGAAAAGCACGCCATCATCGAGCGCGCCGAGGGCGAGGTCAAAGAGATCGAGCAGCAGTACGTCTCCGGTCTCGTGACCGTGGGCGAGCGCTACAACAAGGTGGTGGACATCTGGGGCAAGGCCGGTGACGAAGTCTCCAAGGTCATGATGGCCCAGCTGGCCAAGGAAAAGGTCATCGACCGCAAAGGTGCCGAGGTCGACCAGGAGTCCTTCAATGCCATCTACATGATGGCCGACTCCGGCGCCCGCGGCTCGGCCGCCCAGATCCGCCAGCTCGCCGGCATGCGTGGCCTGATGGCCAAGCCCGACGGCTCCATCATCGAGACGCCCATCACGGCCAACTTCCGTGAAGGCCTGAACGTGTTGCAGTACTTCATCTCCACGCACGGCGCCCGCAAGGGCCTGGCCGACACGGCGCTGAAGACGGCCAACTCCGGCTACCTGACCCGCCGCCTCTGCGACGTGGTGCAGGACCTGGTGGTCACCGAAGACGACTGCGGCACCACCGAGGGCTCGCTGATGCGCGCCATCGTCGAGGGTGGCGAGGTGATCGAATCCCTGCGCGACCGCGTGCTGGGCCGCACCACCGCCGAGGATGTGATCCACCCCGAAACCCGCGCCGTGGTGCTCAAGTCCGGCGTGTTGCTCGATGAAGACCTGATCGACGACCTCGAGGCCGCAGGCGTCGACGAAGTCAAGGTTCGCACGGCCCTGACCTGCGCTACGCGCTTTGGCCTGTGCGCCAAGTGCTACGGCCGCGACCTGGGTCGCGGTGGCCTCATCAACACCGGCGAAGCGGTCGGCATCATTGCCGCCCAGTCCATCGGTGAGCCTGGCACGCAGCTGACCATGCGCACCTTCCACATCGGTGGCGCCGCATCGCGCGCCGCCGTGGCGTCTAGCGTGCAAGCCAAGTCCAACGGTGTGATCGGCTTCAATGCGCCGATGCGCTATGTGACCAACAGCGCCGGCGAGCTGGTGGTGATTGCCCGCTCCGGCGAGATCGTCATCCATGACGAGCACGGCCGCGAGCGCGAGCGCCACAAGGTGCCCTACGGTGCCATCCTCACCGTCAAGGCCGACCAGGCCATCAAGGCCGGCGCCATCCTGGCCAACTGGGATCCGCTGACCCGCCCCATCATCACGGAGTTCGCCGGCAAGGTGACCTTCGAGAACGTGGAAGAAGGCGTGACGGTGGCCAAGCAGGTCGACGAGGTCACGGGCCTGTCCACCCTGGTGGTGATCGATCCCAAGCGCCGCGGCTCGACCAAGGTCGTGCGTCCGCAGGTCAAGCTGATCGACGCCTCTGGCAAGGAAGTCAAGATCCCTGGCACCGACCACTCGGTGACCATTGGCTTCCCGATCGGTGCCCTGGTGCAGGTGCGTGACGGCCAAGAAGTGGGCCCCGGCGAAGTGCTGGCCCGCATCCCGGTCGAAGGCCAGAAGACCCGCGACATCACCGGCGGTCTGCCGCGTGTGGCCGAGCTCTTTGAAGCCCGCACCCCCAAGGACAAGGGCATCCTGGCCGAGATGACGGGCACCGTCTCCTTCGGCAAGGAAACCAAAGGCAAGGTCCGCCTGCAGATCACCGACCCGGAAGGCAAGGTCTGGGAAGAGCTGGTGCCCAAGGAGAAGAACATCCTGGTGCACGAGGGCCAGGTGGTCAACAAGGGCGAAAGCATCGTCGACGGTCCGGCCGATCCGCAGGACATCCTGCGCCTGCTGGGCATGGAAGAGCTGGCCCGCTACATCGTGGATGAGGTGCAGGACGTCTACCGCCTCCAGGGCGTGAAGATCAACGACAAGCACATCGAGGTGATCGTTCGCCAGATGCTGCGCCGTGTCGTGGTCGACAACGTGGGCGACTCCAGCTACATCGCCGGTGAGCAGGTTGAGCGCTCCGCCATCCTGGATGCCAACGATGCCCTGCGCGCCGACGGCAAGATCCCCGCCACCTACAGCAACCTGCTGCTGGGCATCACCAAGGCCTCGCTGTCCACCGACTCGTTCATCTCCGCGGCTTCCTTCCAGGAAACCACGCGCGTGCTGACCGAGGCGGCCATCATGGGCAAGCGCGACGAGCTGCGTGGCCTCAAGGAGAACGTCATCGTCGGTCGCCTGATCCCTGCAGGCACTGGCCTGGCCTATCACGAGGCCCGCAAGGCCAAGGAAGCCATGGACGACGCCGAACGCCGTGCCATTGCCGATGCGGAAGCCGCCGAGCTGCTGCAGGCCACGGAAAACAGCGAAGGCGCCGAGACCCCGGCCTCCTGAGCCTGAGAGCCCAGCTTTTCCATGAGCGTTTGACGCGCGTGGAGAGCTTGCTGCATACAAGCCCCGCCTCCTTTGCAGGAGCGGGGCTTTTTTCTTTGGATTGACCTGTCCCGCATCAGCGCCCGCCGCCGCGGCCACAGCTGCGCTAAAGTGCACGGCAGACTTTTTATGGGCCTCGCCATGAGCACCGACACCCTCATCTCCATCGCACTGGGCGTTTTGCTGGTGTGCTGGGCCGTGGGCGCGCACAACCGCCTGATGCGGCTCAAGCACGCGGTGGGCCGCGAGTATGCGCAGATCGATGCCCAGCTGCGCCAGCGCGAGGAATTCATCGCTCAGTTGCTGCGCACGGGAGAGCACCTGGACAGCCGTCTCCTCGGGCCGCTGGAAGAGGCCGCTGCCGCAGTCCATCAGGCCACTGATCAGGTTCGGCTGCGCCCCACGGACGGGACCGAAGCGCTGACCCTGCAGCAAGCTGAGCGCCACCTCGACGAGGCGCTGGCGGGCGTCTGGAATTCCCCCGAGACCCGCAAGGCCGCCTGGATCGACCCGGGCCTGCGCCAGGCCGCGCCGGACCTGCAGCACCTCGACAACCGGCTCGAGCTGGCGTCGGCCCCCTACAACCAGGCCGTGGCCGCCTTCAATGAGGCCGCCAAGGAATTTCCGGCCTGGCTGATCGCGCGGCTGGTCCGCCTCAAGCCCTTGCCCGGCCTGGCCTTGGGCCGCCATGGGGCGGCCCGCGAGGCTGCCAGACCGCTGATGATCGGGCGCAGGGAAGGCGACACGCCGACAGCGCCTCCCGGCGCCTAGCGCTATAGTTCGCCTTCTGTCTCAAGCGCTGTCACGCGCTTGTTTGCTCGATTCACAGGAGAGTTTCATGATGCATCGCATGGGGGCCGTCCTGGCCTTGACTGCGTCGCTGTGCGCCACGGGCGCGCAAGCCCAAGCCAACGCGCCTCAGGAGGCGCTGTACACCCGCGCCCTGGCGGCCACCTGCGCCAACTGCCATGGCACTGCCGGCCAGGCGGTGGCGGGCTCGGCCAATGCGTCTCTGGCCGGCATGGACAAGGACTACCTTGTCACCCAGATGAAGGCCTTCAAAAGCGGCGCCCGCCCGGCCACGGTGATGCACCAGCTGGCCAAGGGCTACAGCGATGCACAGATCGAGACCATCGCCGCTTATTTCGCGGCCCAGAAGAAATAAGGAAGCCGCCATGAGCCAACATCTCTCACGCCGCTCGGTGCTCGGCAGCGCCGCCGCCCTGGGCTTGCTGGGCCTGTCCGGTTGTGCCACCACCTCCATCCCCGCGCGCGCCAAAGTGGTCGTCATCGGCGGCGGCTACGGCGGTGCCACCGCCGCCAAGTACGTGCGCTGGTTGTCGGACTACAAGATCGACGTCGTGCTGATTGAGCCGCAGGAAGCCTTTGTCTCCTGCCCCATGTCCAACCTGGTGCTCTCCGGCGTCAAGCAGATGGCCGAGATCACCACGCCGTATACGGCCTTGAACCGGCGCCACGGCGTGACGGTGGTGCGCGACCGCGCCCAGAGCGTGGACACCCGCGCCAAGACCGTCACACTGGCCAACGGCCCGGTCATCGGCTATGACAAGCTGGTCGTCTCGCCCGGCGTGGACCTGATGTTCGACAGCATCGAGGGCCTGCGCCAGGCCCATGAGGACGGTCGCATCCTGCAGGCCTGGAAAGCCGGCCCCGAGACCGTGGCCCTGCGCCGCCAGCTCGAGGCCATGCCCGACGGCGGTGTGTTTGCCATCACCATTCCCGAGCAGCCCTACCGCTGCCCGCCCGGCCCTTATGAGCGCGCCTCGGTGGTGGCCGGCTACTTCAAGGCCCACAAGCCGCGCAGCAAGGTGCTCATCCTCGATGCCAACCAGGACGTCATTTCCAAAGGCGCCCTGTTCAAGAAGGTATGGGCCGAGCAGTACAAGGGCATCCTCGAGTACCGCCCGCAGCACCGCGTCAGCGCCGTGGATGGCAAGGCGGGCCTGATCAAGTTCGATGTGCAGGAAGACGTCAAGGCCAACGTGCTCAACGTGCTGCCGGCCATGCGCGCCGGGGCCATCGCGGTGCAGTCGGGCCTGAACAACCTGGCCAACAACCGCTGGTGCGGGGTCAATTACCTGAACTTCGAGTCCACGGTGGCCAAAGACGTGCACGTGCTGGGCGACGCCATCCAGATCGCGCCGGGCATGCCCAAGAGCGGTCACATGGCCAACAGCCATGCCAAGGTGGCGGCTGCCGCCATCGTGGCCGAGTTCTCGGGCTGGCCCATCAACCCGGCGCCCATGCTCACCAACACCTGCTACAGCTATGTGGACCCCAAGACGGCCATCCACGTGGCCAGCGTGCACGAGTACGTGGCGGCCGAGAAGACCTTCAAGACCGTGGCCGGCTCCGGTGGCGTGAGCGCCGCGCCCACCGAGCTCGAGGGCGTGTACGCCTGGAGCTGGGCTTCCAACATTTGGTCCGATACGCTGGCCTGATCCTGGCCTGACTCTTCCCGGGCCGCCTTCACCGCGGGTGGCCCGGGCTCCATGCCCCTTGCGGGCCGGCGCTTGGCTGGCGCGCTCCCTTCGCCCTCATGCCTTCTGCCCCACCAACTCTTCCCCTGTGGCGGCAGCTTCAGGCTGCCGCCAGCGTGGTGGCCGCGGTGCGGGCGGGCCGCTCCACCACGCAGGTGCTCGACCGCCTGGAGCCTGCTCTGCGCGGCGGCGCCCAGGCTCTGTCTTTCCAGGCCTTGCGCTGGCTGGGCCTGGCCCAGGCCTTGCGCCAGCAACTGGCCCAGCGTCCCCCGCCGCCCGAAGCCGATGCCCTTTTGTGCACGGTGCTGGCGCTGGCGGCCAAGCCGCCTGGTTCGGAAGGCGCGGATTACGCCCCCCACACCCTGGTGAGCCAGGCGGTGGAGGCGGCCAAGCAGTCGCCCTCTACGCGCCACCAGGCCAGCTTTCTCAACGGTTGTCTGCGCCGCTTCTTGCGCGAGCGTGAGCCCCTGCTGGCGCTGGCCGAGCGCCAGCCCGAGGCGCAGTGGAACCACCCCGCCTGGTGGGTTCGCCAGCTGCGCCAGGACCACCCCGAGCATTGGCAGGCCATCTTGCAGGCCAGCAACCGCCGTGCGCCCCTGACCCTGCGCGTCAATGTCCGGCGCACGGACCGCGCCTCCTACCTGGCCGCGCTGGCCGAGGCGGGTGTGCCGGCCCAAGCCGTGGGCGAGCAGGGCCTGGTGCTGGCGCGTTCGGTGCCCGTGACGCAGCTGCCAGGCTATGCCGAAGGCTGGTTCTCGGTGCAGGATGCCGGCGCGCAGCAGGCCGCCCCCCTGCTGCTGGAGGGCCTGGTGCCTGCAGTCGGCCGCCCCCTGCGGCTGCTCGACGCCTGCGCCGCCCCCGGCGGCAAGACCGCTCACCTGCTGGAGCGGGCCGACGCCCAGGTGCTGGCCCTGGACATGGATGCCCAGCGCTGCCAGCGCATCACGCACAACCTCGCCCGCCTGGGCTTGCAGGCCACGGTGCAGGCCGCCGATGCCGGCTCGCCGGCCGCCTGGTGGGACGGCCAGCCCTTTGACGGCATCTTGCTCGATGCGCCCTGCACGGCCTCGGGCATCGTGCGCCGCCATCCTGACGTGCGCTGGCTGCGCCGCCCGGGCGATGTGGCCCAGCTGGCGCAGCAGCAGGCCAGGCTGCTTGAGGCCCTGTGGCCGCTGCTCAAGCCCGGCGGTCAGCTGCTGTATTGCACCTGCTCGGTGTTCAAGGCCGAAGGCCAGCAGCAGATCCAAACGTTTCTTGCGCACCACACCGATGCGCAAATGAGGCCATCACCGGGCCATTTGCTGCCGGGCGCCGCCGGTGGACGTGCCCAGTTGCCGGACAATCCGGACGGTGAGCACGACGGTTTTTTCTACGCCCTACTTCGCAAGCTGGCGCCCTGAGCGGCTGGCCCGTGGCGTGCGCCAGCTGCTGGCGACCTGGCTGCTGCTGGCGTCCGGCTGGTGCAGTGCCTGGGCGGCCGAACTGTCCGGCCTGCGCACAGAACGTGGGGATGAAGGCATCTACCTCACGGCCACCGTGAAGTTTGAGTTGCCCCCGGCGGTGGAGGAGGCCTTGCTCAAGGGCGTGGCCCTGATCTTCGTGGCCGAGGCCGACATTTACCGCGAGCGCTGGTACTGGACCGACCTGCGGGCATCGACGGCCGTGCGCAGTATGCGCCTGGCCTACCAACCCCTGACCCGCCGCTGGCGCGTGAGCCTGGGCGCGGAGGGTGGCGGTCGCGTCACGCTGGCCCAGACCTACGACACCCTGGCCGAGGCCCAGGCCGCCATCGAGCGCATCTCCCGCTGGAAGATTGCCGAACTGCCCGACGTGGAGGGCAGCGGCTATTACCTGGATTTCCGTTTTCGCCTCGACCTCAGCCAGCTGCCCCGACCCTTTCAGATCGGCATCGCCGGCCAGCGCGAGTGGCAGATTTCGCTGGCGCGCACCCAGCGGCTGCGGCTGGAGCGGCGCGCGGTCGACACGCCGGCCGCGGACAAGTAAGCCATGAACGCCCCGGTGGCTCCCTCGCCCCTGCGCACCAGCCGCGCCTTCCGCTGGGCCCTCGGTGTCAGCCTCGGCGTGGTGGGGGCCCTGTCCCTGGTGCTGCTGTTCATGTTGGCTCAGGCCACGGGCAACCGAGAGCTCTACGAGCGTTACTACGCCATCTTGTTCATCCTGAACGTGGGGCTGACCTCGCTGCTGCTGGCCGTCATCGTGTGGCTGGTCGTGCGCATGGGCATGCGCTTGCGGCAGGGCAAGTTCGGCAGCCGCCTGCTGGTCAAGCTGGCGGCCATCTTCGCCCTGGTGGGTGTGTTGCCCGGCGTGATGATCTACGTGGTGTCTTACCAGTTCGTCAACCGCTCCATCGAAAGCTGGTTCGATGTGCGCGTGGAAAGCGCCCTGAGCGCCGGCCTGCAGTTGGGCCGCGCCACGCTGGACCGCATGTCGGCCGACCTGGGCGCGCGCACCCGGCTGGCGGCACGGCAGGTGACCGACGCGGCCGACGGCGGCAGCAGCCTCACCCTGGAGCGCTTGCGCGAGCAATTGGGTGCGCGCGACATCACCTTGTGGAGCGCTTCCGGCCAGCTGCTGGCCAGCGCCAGCGACGGACCGCTCATCACCGGTGCGGCCGAGCGCCCGGGCGCGGCCCAGATGCGGCAGGCCCGCAGTCAGGGCGTGCTCACGCAAATCGACGGCCTGGACGACCTGAGCTCACCGGCCCAGAGCGGCCTGGTGCCCAAGGCGCGCCTGCGCGCGGTCAGCGTGGTCAACCCCGCCAGCTTTGATTTTTCGCAAGGCACGCGCTACCTGCAGATCACGGAGGAGCTGCCGCCCGACCTGGTGGCCAACGCCATGGCCGTGCAGGAGGCCAACCGCGAGTACCAGGAGCGTGCCCTGGCCCGCGGAGGCCTCAAGCGCATGTACATCGGCACGCTCACGCTGGCGCTGTTCCTGGCGGTGTTTGGGGCCGTGCTGCTGGCCGTGATCCTGGGCACGCAGCTGGCCAAGCCCCTTTTGGTGCTGGCCGAAGGCGTGCGCCAGGTGGCGCGCGGGGACCTCCGGCCCAAGGCAGTGCTGCAATCGCGCGATGAACTCGGCGGTCTGACCCGCTCCTTTGCCGAGATGACGCAGCAGCTCTCCGACGCCCGCTCGGCCGTGCAGGCCAGCATGAGCCAGGTCGATGCCGCGCGCGCCAGCCTGCAGACCATCCTCGACAACCTGACCGCCGGCGTCATGTTGCTCGATGCGCAAGGCCGCATCCTCACCTCCAACCCTGGTGCCACCCGCATCCTGCGCGCGCCGCTGGCCGCCTTCGTGGGCCGTCCCCTGGCCGAGGTGCCGGGCCTGCAGGTGCTGGGCCAGGGCGTGCAGGCCCAGTTCCAGGCCTTCCTCCAGGAGCAGGCCGTGCATGGCCTGGAGCACTGGCAGCAGTCCTTCGAGCTGCCCCTGGCACCGGTGGGCGCGCAGGAGCACCGCATCACCCTGATCGCCCGCGGCGCGGCCATGCCGGGCACCCAGGAGTGGCTGCTGGTGTTCGACGACGTCTCCGACCTGGTCTCGGCCCAGCGCGTGGAGGCCTGGGGTGAGGTGGCCCGGCGCCTGGCCCACGAGATCAAGAATCCGCTCACCCCCATCCAGCTGTCAGCTGAGCGCCTGGAGATGAAGCTGGCCAACAAGCTCAACCCGCCCGAGCAGCAGGTGCTGACCAAGTCGGTCAAGACCATCGTCGACCAGGTCGACGCCATGAAGCGCCTGGTCAATGAGTTCCGCGACTACGCCCGCCTGCCCAGCGCCGACTTGAAGCCCGTGGACCTCAATGCCCTGGTCAGCGACGTGATGCAGCTGTATCCGCAGGAAGCGGCGGCGGTGCCCGTGCGTGTGGAGCTCGCGCCCGATGCACCCGCCGTGATGGGCGATGCGCAGCAGCTGCGCCAGGTCATCCACAACCTGCTGCAAAACGCCCAAGACGCGCACGAAGGCAAGGCCTTCGATGAGGCGGGCACCCAAGCCCTGGTGGTCATCAGCACCGAGCGCAGCGCCAGTGGCCGCCGCGTGCGCCTGGTGGTGCGCGACAACGGCACCGGTTTCCCCGAGAACATCCTCAAGCGGGCCTTTGAGCCCTATGTCACCACCAAGGTCAAGGGTACGGGCCTGGGCCTGGCCGTGGTGCGCAAGATCGTCGACGAACACCACGCGCGCATCGACATCACCAACCGGGTCAGCGAGGGCGTCCTGCAGGGCGCGCAAGTCTCGCTATCATTCCCGGTAGCGTCAGCCGCCTGAGGGCCTGGCGCTTTCGGTTGTTCAGGCCTTCAACGGGTAATCAGCGGGATCGGGCTTCATGGCAAACATACTGGTGGTCGACGACGAATTGGGCATCCGCGACCTGCTGTCCGAAATCCTCAATGACGAAGGCCACCAGGTGGACCTGGCTGAGAATGCCGCCCAGGCCCGTGCGGTGCGCCAGCGCCTGCGGCCCGACCTGGTGCTGCTGGACATCTGGATGCCCGACACCGCCGGCGTCACCCTGCTCAAAGAGTGGTCCACCTCGGGCCTGCTGACCATGCCCGTCATCATGATGAGCGGTCACGCCACCATCGACACCGCGGTCGAGGCCACCAAGATCGGCGCCATGTCCTTCCTGGAAAAGCCGATCACCATGCAAAAGCTGCTGCAGGCCGTGGAGCAGGGCCTGACCCGGCACGCGCCCCGCAAGCCCGCACCGCCTTTGCTGGGCGTCCTGCCCGGCCCGGCTGATGCCTTGCCCGATGCCGAACTGCCGGACCTCACAGAACCGGTGGGCCCCCAGCCTGTCCAGAGCTTTGACCTGGAAAAGCCGCTGCGCGATGCGCGCGATGAATTCGAGAAAGCCTACTTTGAGTTCCACCTGGCCAAAGAAGGCGGCTCCATGACCCGCGTGGCTGAACGCACAGGCCTGGAGCGCACCCACCTCTACCGCAAGCTCAAGCAACTGGGCGTGGACCTCTCGCGCGGCAAGCGCGGCAATTGAGGCCACCCCTCAGGAGGAAGGCCCTGGGGCGTCTGATATACTTTCGCGCTCTGGCCCGGTAGCTCAGTCGGTAGAGCAGAGGATTGAAAATCCTTGTGTCGGTGGTTCGATTCCGCCCCAGGCCACCAAATAAAAAAACCGCTGTCCCCGCAAAGGGCAGCGGTTTTTTCGTTACGGGCCCGAAGCCCGGGCGTCAGCGGGCGCGAAGAAGCGCTTCGACCTCCAGCAAGATGAACTCGTTGTCATCGGCGCGATTGGGTTCACGCGATGATGAGAACGGAAGATTGTTGTCGTTGCCCACAATGATGTGACGCTCGTCCACAACGTCCACGTTCTCAATCGTGAAGAAGGGGAAGGTCAGAACCCCATTGTTAAGGGGTTTGCGGGCTTTGCCTTGGCGGTCCTGAATTTTCATCAGATCCACGTAGCCGATCTTTCGGACGGGCCCATTGACGTTCGCATCACTCATTTCGATCTTCACCACCCGCTTGAACTTGGCCAGCTCGTGAAAGCAGTTGGGCGACGGTTTGGCATCGGGGCAGGCGCGGTCCTGGGTTCCTTCGCCGTTATCGCGCTCGATGACCAAGGCAGTCGTGGCGTCGATCATGTTGAAGTCGCCAATCGCGGTCGCGCCTGGCGACAGAACGTACTTCCAGTGACGGCCCGTCCACTTTTCCTCAGCCACTGAAAACTCGAGGACCCGCAGGACCTGCTGGCCGTCGTGCTTTTCCCAGTCTTTGGTGTTGTGATCCCAGAGTGGGCCTTCCAACAGTCCGTAGAGGAAGCGACCGTCCTTGCTGGCGGCCAATCCCTCATATCCCCGTGAGCGGCCTAGGTTGACAGCAGGCGGCATCGTCTGTCCTGGGTTGGGCGCAACCACGCGGAAATGATCTGGCGACATGACAGGCTTGCCGTCAGCCAAGGTTTCGAAGACGGCTTCCACCCGGCCATCCATCGAGGTGCGAATCAGATAGGGGCCGAATTCGTCGCCGATCCAGATCTTGCCGGCAATGATCTGAAATCCCTCGAGGTCAAAGTCGGCACCGGTCAGGTAGCGCTTGCTCGTTCCCTCATGGACGATCCGGAAGGGGACCTTCTTGTCGGGGTCATGCAGAAAAACCGTATTGAGGCGGGCGATAGAGCCTGCAGTCCAATCGATTTTGTAATGGGAGAGAAAAAGTGCGGCATCCGGAGAATTCGCTTTTGTCCCGAAGCCGTTGTCGGTGAGCACCCAAAACGTGCCGTCGGGCATTCTCTTCACACCTGAATGCCCCTGAACCGGCTGATCTTTGAAGGGAAGAAAAACGCCTGTCGGACGACCACCCGAGCGGCCTTCGAAGGTTCCGATTCGGTCATTGCGAAGCATCGAATTCGTAAATTTCCCGGAGATCTTCAGATCTTCGGGGGCATCCGCAGGCATCGCGATCAAGGTCTGCGCAGGGAGCACAGCATGCCCTGCGAGCGATGCGGGAAATTCAGTTTGAGCGTGCGATATGCCCTGCAGCACGGCCATCAGACTGGCGACCATCATGGGTTTTTTGAACATCAAAGACTCCTTGGTTTGGGTTTGAAGCAAACGGATCTTTTCATTCGCCAATGACAAACCGGTGACGACAAGCCGGTGACGCATACCGCGCAGGCGCTAAACCTTTGGCCGCAGTGGGGCTGCCATCAAGCTGACACAGAGTCCTTATCTACTGCCTCCGATCCATGCGTGCCGTGCGCTCAATCCTGAGCAGGTGCGGGATCGACCGTTTTTTTCTGGAGTCACTCAAATGAAACCACTTGCACTGTCGCGCAGCCTAGGCGCTGCGATCTTCGCCTGCGCTCTGACCTTCTTTGCCGCAACGGCACAAGCGCAACTTACTGTTTATGTCGTACGCCACGGGCAGACCGACTGGAACCTTCAAGGACGCATTCAGGGTGGAACGGATAACCCATTGAATGCGACGGGTCGCGAGCAGGCCGCGAGCATGGGCCGCACGCTGTCCAACACAAAGGTCGACGCCGTTTACACGAGCTCGCACCAGCGCGCCCGTCAAACTGCCGAGGTGTTTGAAGGCCGGGCGCCCATTCGTCCTATGGACGAATTGCGTGAGCGGTTTTTCGGTAAGTTTGAAGGCGCGAATGACAAAGATCCGGCGATCCTGGCCGACTGGAACAAACGACGCTTCACCTGGGGTGACAACATGGAGGGCGGCGAAACCTTGGAGAGCCAGTCGCGACGCGCTGAGACGGCCTTGCGCCAGATCCGATCCCAGCATCCGAACGGCGGCACCGTCGTGATTGTTGGACATGGCGGAATCAATCCTTTGCTGGTCTCGCACTTGATTGGTGTTGCCCCGCAAGAGGGGGCGAGCGCCATCAACCAGGGCAACGATGAGATCTACCGCATCGAACTGCCTGCGAGTGGCACATCCCAGATCTGGAAGCTGATTCCGCGCTCCAAGCTCAACGAGCTTTGATGACGGGGATGGGCCGCGCGCATTCGGGTGCGGATGGCCCTGCCCTATGATGAGTCCATGCGCAAACGCTGGCTCGTGTTCCTGCTCTTGTCCCTGCTCATCGGGCGCGCCTGGGGCCTGCATCTGCCCTTGATCTTGGGGCAGCAGGCCCCTTGTCACGGGCAGGCCCTGCAGGGGCACCACGCCAGTTCCATGCCGGCGCACGCCGATCATCTGCAGGCCGACGCTGCAGGCCATGACGCAGCCGCAGCCAGCACCCCATCTTCCGAGGTACCTACCTCCTCCTCTTCAGTGCCCGCAGACGGTGCGCAAGGCGATGGGCATGTCTGCTGCCTGGTGCTGCTCGGTGTTGAAGACTGGCTGTGGCCTGCCGGCTTCGTGTTCACGCCCGAGCAGCCCGAGCCGAGCTGGGCCAGCACCAGCCTGGCACTCGACCTGCGCCCGCCCATTTAAGGGCTCTGATCCATCTCGCCGGGCCCGGCTTGCCGGGTCAGCTTCATCACGATCGTCGCGCCCCTGGGCGCATCGGAGTCTTTATGTCTTTTGCCTTTCAACATCACCATGGTGCGATGCTGCTCAAGTACAGCGGCATCAGTTTCATCTCGGGGGCCGTCAACCACGGCTTTTTCAGCGGGGAGCGTTCTGTCTGGACAGCGCTCGTCGGCATCGTGCTCTTTGTCCTTGGCGCGGTGCTCGAGCACCGGCTCAGCGACAGTTCTCAGGAGCGCGACCAAGGCCTTGTACGCACCCTCACACTGGGCACCTTGCTGTCGATTGGCCTGGGGTTTTTCACGGGCGGTCTGCAGCACTTTCCCGATTCACCTGCGCGCAGCGCTTGGGTGGTGCCGCTGGGTTTTGTCATCTCGGTGCCCGCGCTGGCCATGAGCGGCGGTTTGGCATGGCGCCGCAGCAGCACCGTCTATGTGTGGGTGCTCAGTGTGCTGGTGGCTGGCGGCAGCTACGGCGCCTGGCAGTGGCTGGAGCGCCATCCCCAATGGGCCAACGGCGGTCACGCCCATGGCCAAGAGGCTTTCAGCACCGATGTCATGGCCCTGCAGGTGTCGCGGGTCATCGAGATCCGCATGGATGACCAAATGCGCTTCGTCCCCGACACCCTAGAAGTTCAGGCCGGGCAGGCGGTCCGTCTGATGGTGCACAACGCCGGGCGGCTGCCACATGAACTGGTGCTGGGCACCGCCGAGCAGATCCGCGAGCACGCACAGCAAATGAAGCAGGGGCACGCCCAGGCCCACAGCCATGACGCCGCAGGCGCGGCAGCCATCGAAGTCGAGCCTGGCAAGACCGGCGAATTGGTGCTGCGCTTTACCCAGCCGGGGCGCTTCGAGATCGCCTGCCTGATTGCGGGTCACTATGAGGCCGGTATGCGGGGCAGCCTGACGGTCGTGCCCGCCTCAGCCGCAGCCGCCCCCGCAAGCAAGCCTGCCGCCAAGCCGGGAGCACACGACCACGGCAGCCACAAGCATTGAGGCTCGCTGGTGGGCGGGGGCCGGACGGGCTGCGGATCAGCGAATGATCTCAGCCGTTTCGGCGCTGATAAACAGCTTACCGGTGTTGGAAAAGGCGCCTGTTCTACCGGTAATTTTCACGAGCGCCTTGCCGCCTGTTGCCATCGTCAGCGCTCGGAATGAGGCCCTGCGCATTTGGTCCAGCGTGTCGACGAGGGGCTCGGGATACGTCTTGGTTCTGCTCGGGACAATCACGATGTCGATTTCTGGATTCGTCCTGTTCATGATCTGGATACCCGACAGCCAATTGCCCTCGAATAACTCGAAATCGAAGCGATAGCCCCACACCTTGTTGGGCTCGGTTTCTCTGAAGTGACTCAGGTACCCGTAAATCACGATCTCTTTGCCGGAGTTCCTGAGCGCGTTTTCAGAGGCCAGTTCGAGGTAGTCGATCTTCTTGCCGCCCAGCAAGATGAAGCCTTTTTCGCTGAATCGGGCAGCCTCGGCACCGCCGGCTGGCGCTCCCGATGCGCAAGATCCGCCAGAGCTGCTCAGGGCCGCAGCCTGCTCATTGCTCAGATTGGAAAAGGTCACGCCCCTGAGCCGGCAATCGTTGGCCAGGCTGGCCGGGCTGAATGCGATGGCGCCCAGGGCGGTGGATCCGGCTGCCAGCCAAGTTGCGAGTTTCATGTGTGCAATCTCCAAAGTGCTTGAGGTGGTGACAGCTTGTGAGCTGACGTGTCAGCGCCTGCCTACAGGGCAGTGCTGCGGGGTTAGTTTTAAAAATTTTAACGTTTTAAAAATTAAAAACAAATTGACTATTTAGATCTAAATAAGTCTGGTTCGGTCTACGGGGGCGCTAGGCGAAACAAAAGAGGACATGCCCCCCGCCATGGACGCCATCGCACCCAGGGTGCTGGGTGAATGGCCCTTGTTTTTGTCGACGAGAAAATGTGAACTTTTTTATTTACTGCACAAATCAGAGCGTTTTTCTGAGGAACAGAAGAGCCCGCTCATCATTTTTTTAAAGAATGTTACCGTGGCGAACATTTGATGCCTGCCCGCTGTGGCCCGCGGTGTAGACGACTTCCCCAGGAGCCTTGAAGTGAAAAGCCCGTTTCTCATCTGTCTCGTGTTGGCCTTGTTGGCGGGCTGTGGCTCACCCTACCGTGAGAAAGGCTTCAAGAGCGAGCCCGACTACGAACTGGCCAGGGCCGGCGGGCTGTCGCCCCGTGGCGTTGACCTCTTCAAGAGCGTGGGGGTGAGCACGCCAGAGGCCTTCAAGGAGGCCGCAGGGGAGATGAAGTCCTCGGGCTATTCCTCGTCCAGCCATCCGGACGCGGTCTACCAGTATTCCAAGGACCGCTTTGACGGGCGCCCCTCCGGCCGCTCAGCCTTGCAGCAACGGACCGTGCGCCAGGAAGAGGAGCGGCGCGCCGAGCAGCGCAAACGAGAACAGCAGCAACTCGAGGCGCAGAGAAAAGCTGCCCAGGAAGAGGCCGAGCGCAAGAAAAAGCAGCAGGAAGAGGCTGCCCGGGAAGCTCAGAGGCAAAAGAATCTACAGGCCCTTGCCGCCGAATGGGACCGTCTGGACCGCGTGGGCCCGGCCTTCTGTGGGGCGGTGAGCAATGTATCCCGGGGTGTGGCCGAGCGAGTGGCCTCTGGCGTGCGAACCGATCCTTCTGGCGTACGCTTCAATCGATCCAACTACGTATCGCCAAGGCAAACCATGCAGGAGTCCGGCCTGTTCGGCATGATGCTTGGCTCCATGTTTGCCGGCTCGTATGACGGCTCTCGCCTGTCACCGAGTTGCCGCGTCACCCTCTACACCAGCGTTGGCCCGGTGTACTGCGAGGTGGAAGCCGCGCACATCCAGTCTGGCGTGGTGGTCGACTACAAGTCCTGCAAGCGCTAGCCGCGCCGGCGTCTGCCTTCATACCTTCAGCGTGAGCAGTCGGGTGGCCTGTGGCCACACTCGGTATGCGCCCGCCCGCAGCTCTAGCCCTGGGCGGGCAAGGGGCTGTTCCTGCACGATCCGCCGCGCATCACCACAGGAGATTTAACAGAAAGAAAACATGAATTGACATTCAATCGCTCGGGTCTGTGGATACCCCTTTGCGATGAACCAATCAGTGTTTCCCGCCAGCTTCAATGGCGTCTGCCGGCCCGTGCCCAGGGCCGCGCTGTCGGCCTTGCTGTGTGGGGCGCTGCACTGCCCAGCCGCATGGGGTCAGGCCGTTATCTCTATCTCCAGCGTCACCGGCGCTTCGGGCGGCAACGGAGGCGATGGCAGCGCATCTGATGGCATCACCGGTGGAAGCGGTGGCAATGGCGGGGCCAGTGGCTGCGGTTTAGCTGGAGGCCTAGGCGCCCCTGGCGATGAAGCTTATGGGGGCGGGGGAGGAGGGGGCGGCGGCAATTCGATAGGCCGCAATGCGAAC
>CANGYC010000019.1 GCA_947457975.1 Comamonadaceae bacterium
GGCCGCTTCAGGCGGCCGAGATGCCGGCCTGGGCCGCAGCTTCCTCGAGCTGCTGCTGGTAGAGCATCTGGAAGTTGATCTCGGCCAGGTGCACCGGCGGAAAGCCCGCGCGCTGCACCACATCGGCCACGTTGCTGCGCAGGTAGGGGTAGACGATCTGCGGGCAGGCGATGCCCACCACCTGGCCCAGCTGCTCCTCGGGAACATGCCGGATCTCGAAGATGCCGGCCTGCTTGGCCTCGATCAGGAACACCGTCTTGTCCTTGATCTTGGTGTGCACCGTGGCCATCACCGACACCTCGAACATGCCTTCGGCCACCGCCTCATGGCCCACGGCCAGCTGGATGTCCACCTGGGGTTGCTCCTGCTCCAGCAAGATGGCGGGCGAGTTGGGTTGTTCGAGGGAGACTTCTTTCAGGTACACGCGCTGGATCTGGAAGACGGGTTCGGCTTGCTGGTCGGCCATGGGGGTCCTTGATGGGTTGGGAAAGCGCCTGCGCTTCAAGCGCGATGACGGTGGAAGGATTATCTCAGGCCCGCATGCGCGGCCTGGCTCAGGCCTGGACCACGAAGCGGGCCAGCGCCGCCTGGTGTGGCCGGGCTGCAAGCTGCAGACTCGGCGCCAGCTGATGGGCCTCGACGCCCTGCACGAACGCCAGCACCAGCTCGCGCGTGGCCTGCTTGACAGTGGCATTGAGCTCGGGGCCATCGGCAGAGGTGATGCGGTCGGTGAAGATGCTGTGCGAGCCATGCGAGAACACGGCCAGCGCCTTGGGCCGGCTGCCGATGGCCTCGAACACCGCCACGCGGTCGCTGGCCGGGCTTTCGTAGCCGGGGATCTTGATCACGTCCTCGTTGGTGGTGATGTGCAGGCTGGGCAGGCCGATGGGCGAGACGGTGCCGGCGAGGTCAGGCACCCCATAAAAGGGCGGTGTGGACAGCAGCACCGCTCCGCGTACGCGCGGATCCAGCAGGGACGGCAGCTGGACGGCCCCGCCCACCCTGGCGCCGGCCACCAGCAGCGAGGTGTTGGCGCCGTAGGAATGGCCCGCCGCCACGGTGGTGGAGACCTCGAAGGGCAAGCCCTCCTGGGCGAAACGGTCCAGCCCGAAGCTCAGGTCGCGGGCGCGGGCGACCGCCTCCTCGCTGCTGATGGCCCGGCGCATGCGCTCGAAGGTCTGCAGGACGTTGCCTCCCCACAGCGAACGGTCGCTGCCCACGTGCTGCAGATGCAGGCTGGCCACGCCGTGGGCGGCCAGATGGCGGCCGATGTAGCTGTAGCCCAGGCGCGAGCCGCCGATGCCATGCGAGAAGACGACCAGCGGCCCCTTCTGCCGCTCCGGCAGGTACAGGCGAGCAGGCACGGAGCGCTGCCGGGCGGCATCGGTCCACTCAAAATCCAGTACACGCGGGGGCGCCTCGGGCGCGGACCAGGCCAGAGCAGCCCAGCCAGAACCGGCCGCCGCGGCCAGGGTGCGAAGCACCTGCCGGCGGCCAGGCAGGCCCCGCCTGTCGGCGTTCATCGGGGGGCCTCTTGAAGGACGAGGGGGCCGAGTCTCAGACCGACACCTGGCCCTGCAGCAGGGGCAAGAGGCCTCCCCGGGCGTCCAGGGCTATGAGGTCATCGCAACCGCCCACATGGGTCTGGCCGATGAAGATCTGCGGCACGGTGCGGCGGCCGGTGGCCTGCATCATGCGCTCGCGTTCGCCGGGCACCTGGTCGATGCGGACCTCCTCGACCTGCTCGACCCCGCGGCGCTTGAGCAGCGCCTTGGCTTGAACGCAGTAAGGGCAGGAGGCTGTGGTGTACATCTTCACGGCTTGCATGGGAACTCCGGGACATCAGGGGTCAGGTCAAAAGGGACTTCACCATGCCACAAGCGGGCAAGGACGGCAGGCCCGTGGCGAGCTGGCCCTGGCCCGACCTGGGTTTTGTGGACCCTGCCAGACGCGCTTCAGGCTTTCTCGACAGGCAGACCAGATTCCCGCCAGGCCTTCATACCACCGGCGATCGCCTGGGCCTGCTCAAAGCCGAGCTTCTTGGCCATGGCAGCCGCACGCGAGGCGCGCGAACCCACCGGACAGACCATGATGACAGGCAGGCTCTTGTTCTTCACCAGACCCGCCAGCTTGGCATCAACCTCGCCAAAGGGCAGATTCTTCGAGCCCACCACGTGGCCCTGGGCAAATTCATGTGGCTCGCCCACATAGATGACCACGGCCTTCTCGCGGTTGATCAGCTGCACCGCCGCGGCGGGGCTGAGGCTGCCAGCGCGCGTTCCGCCGGCGATCACCGGCCACAGCAGCAGGGCACCCGAAGACAGCGCCACGGAGATCAGCATCCAGTTGTCCATCAAGAATTTCACGGGGATCCTTCGTGTCAGAGAGCGTCAAACATGAGATTCTAGAATGCAGGGCTCAAGCGTGCCGACCCGACCCGCATGCCCTGCGCCCGGGCGAGGCGACGCCGCATTCCGATCGACCACCAACGCTCCTGCCCATGTACAAACTCGTGCTCATCCGCCACGGCGAATCCACCTGGAACCTTGAAAATCGTTTCACCGGCTGGACCGACGTGGACCTCACGCCCACAGGCCTGGCGCAAGCGGTCTCGGCCGGCAAGCTGCTCAAGGCCGAGGGCTACGACTTCGACCTGGCCTACACCAGCGTGCTCAAGCGCGCCACCCGCACGCTCTGGCATGTGCTCGACGAAATGGACCGCACCTGGCTGCCGGTGGTGCACAGCTGGCGCCTCAATGAGCGCCACTACGGCGCGCTGCAGGGCCTGAACAAGGCCGACATGGCCAAACAATACGGTGACGAGCAGGTGCTGGTCTGGCGCCGCAGCTACGACACGCCGCCGCCGGCGCTGGAACCGAGCGATCCGCGCAGCGAGCGGGGCGACCGCCGCTATGCCAAGCTCGAGCCCGGGCAGGTGCCGCTGACCGAGTGCCTGAAGGACACGGTGGCCCGCGTGCTGCCTTTCTGGAACGAATCCATGGCCCCGGCGATCAAGGCCGGCAAGCGCGTGGTGGTGGCTGCCCATGGCAATTCCATCCGAGCCTTGGTGAAGTACCTCGACGGCATCTCCGACAGCGACATCGTGGGCCTGAACATTCCCAACGGCATTCCCCTGGTCTACGAGCTCGACGAGAACCTCAAGCCGCTGCGCCACCATTACCTGGGCGATGCCGAGGCCGCCGCCAAGGCGGCGGCGATGGTGGCCGCACAGGGCAAGGGCTGAGCCCACTGCGCGGGGGGAAATGGATACACGGCCTGCGGCCGCCGGGTGTATATTGCTGCTCACTTTGCGGGTGCAGCGCCCCGTGCGGCGCCAGGCGCCCCCGCCAAGCCATCAAAGGTCGGTATGGGTCAGAAACTCAAGATAGCGGGCTGGATTTCCTTGGGCGCGGTAGCCGGCGCTCTCACCACGGTGCAGTTGCAGGCGGTGGCTCGCAACAACCTCTCGCCCCTGCCGCTGGAAGAGCTGCAGCAGCTGGCCGCCGTGTTCGGCATGATCAAGAGCGACTATGTCGAGCCGGTGGAAGACAAAAAGCTCATCACCGACGCCATCTCCGGCATGGTCTCCAGCCTGGATCCGCACTCGGTGTACTTCGACAAGAAATCCTTCAAGGAATTCCGCGAAGGCACCTCGGGCCGCTTTGTCGGTGTGGGCATCGAGATCAGCCAGGAGGACGGCCTGGTCAAGGTGGTCTCGCCCATCGAAGGCTCGCCCGCCGACCGCGCCGGCCTCAAGCCCAACGACCTGATCACCAAGATCGATGACACCCTGGTCAAGGGCCTGTCGCTCAATGAGGCCGTCAAGCGCATGCGCGGCGAGCCCAATACCAAGGTGCTGCTGACCATCTTCCGCAAGGACGAGAACCGCACCTTCCCGGTCACCATCACCCGCGAGGAGATTCGCACGCAGTCGGTGCGGGCTAAGATGGTCGAGCCGGGCTACGCCTGGGTGCGCCTGTCGCAGTTCCAGGAACGCACAGTGGAAGACTTCGTGACCCGCGTGGAAGCGCTTTACAAGCAAGACCCGCAGCTCAAGGGCCTGGTGCTGGACCTGCGCAACGACCCAGGCGGCCTGCTCGATGCGGCGGTGGCCATCTCGGCGGCTTTCCTGCCCGAGAACGTCACGGTGGTGTCCACCAACGGCCAGCTGGCTGAAAGCAAATTCACCTACCGCGCCGCGCCCGAGTACTACGTGCGCCGCGGCTCAGACCCGCTCAAGCGCCTGCCAGTCAGCCTGAAAAAGGTGCCGCTGGTGGTGCTGGTCAATGAAGGCTCGGCCTCGGCCAGCGAAATCGTGGCCGGCGCCCTGCAGGACCACAAGCGCGCCGTCATCATGGGCAGCCAGACCTTCGGCAAGGGCTCGGTGCAGACCGTGCGGCCGCTGGGCCCCGACACGGGCCTGAAGATCACCACCGCGCGCTACTTCACGCCCAGCGGCAAGTCCATCCAGGCCAAAGGCATCATCCCCGACGTGCTGGTGGACGAAACGCCCGAGGGCAGCCCCTTTGCCGCCCTGCGCTCGCGCGAGGCCGATCTGGAAAAGCACCTGAGCAACGGCTCGAACCCCGAGCAGAAGGACCCGGCCCGAGAGAAGGCGCGCGAGGAGGCCCTCAAGAAGCTCGAGGCCGCCTCCAAGCTGCCGCCCGAGCAGCGCCGCCCACCCGAGTTCGGCAGCGACAAGGACTTCCAGCTGATCCAGGCGCTCAACCAGCTCAAGGGCCGGCAGGTGCTGGCCAGCAAGACGCAGGCGCCGCGGACCGAAGAGAAGAAAGAGAACTGAGGACCGCCCGTCCCACCCTCCCACACCCGCCGCCCGGCGGGTTTTTCTTGCATGAACGACGCCCAACTGCTGCGCTACTCGCGCCACATCCTGCTCGATGACATTGGCGTGGAAGGCCAGGCTCGCCTCCTGGCCTCACGCGTGCTGGTGGTGGGCGCCGGCGGCCTGGGCTCGCCCGTGGGTCTGTACCTGGGCAGTGCCGGGGTGGGCCACATCACCATCGTGGACCACGACCGGGTGGACGCCACCAACCTGCAGCGGCAGATCGCGCACCGGCTGGAGCGCGTGGGGCAGTACAAGGCCGACTCGCTGGCCCAGAGCATCCGCGAGATCAACCCCGATGTGGCGCTGCGCTGCATCACGCAGCGCGCAGACCAGGGCTTGCTGAACGAACTGTTGCCCCGCATGGACCTGGTGCTCGATTGCACCGACAACTTCGACACCCGTCAGGCCATCAACCGTGCCTGTGTGCAGCACCGCGTGCCGCTGGTCTCAGGCGCGGCCATCGGCTTCGATGCCCAGGTGAGCGTGTACGACACACGCCAGGCCCAGGCCCCCTGCTACGCCTGTCTTTTTCCGCCGGAGGCGCCGCCCGAGGAAGTGCGCTGCGCCACCATGGGCGTGTTTGCGCCCCTGGTGGGCATCATTGGCAGCGTGCAGGCCGCCGAGGCTCTGAAGCTGCTGGCCGGCGTGGGCGAGCCGCTGGCGGGGCGGCTGCTCATGCTCGATGGGCGGCGCATGAGCTGGAGCGAGATCCGGCTCATGCGCGAGGTCGGCTGCAGCGTCTGCGCCGGCCTGCGCAGCCCCTGAGCGAGCACGCCGCCATAAGCCGGACCAGCGCCGGCAGGCGCCGAGAACGGACGGCTCAGTCGATGAGCTTGTTCTTCAGCGCGTAGTAGGTGAGGTCGCTGTTGGAAGTCAGGCTCATCTTCTCCATCACGCGCGTGCGGTAGGTGCTCACGGTCTTGACGCTCAGGGACAAGGCCTTGGCGATGTCACCGGCCGTCTCGCCCTTGGCGAGCTTGAGGAAGACCTGGAATTCACGCTCCGACAGCTGCTCGTGCGAAGCAATGTCGTTGGGTCGGTTCAGTTGCTGGGCCAGCAGCTCGGCCACGCTGGGCGTGATGTAGCGCTTGCCCAGGGAAATGACACGGATGGCGTTGACGATCTCGGCCGGGTCGCACTCCTTGTTCAGGTAGCCACTGGCGCCCTGGCGAATGAGGTTCACCGCGTAGTGCTCCTCCGGGTAGCCACTGAGGATGAGGATGCCGACATCCGGCGCCTTGGCACGGATCATGGCCAGCGCATCGATGCCGCTCTGGCCGGGCATGGACAAGTCCATCACCAGGATGTCCAGCTCCACATTGCGCACCAGGTCGATCGCCTCACGCCCACTGGCAGCTTCTCCCGCGACCCTCAGATCCACCTGGTCCGAGAAGAACTGCTTGAGTCCTGAACGAACGATGGCGTGGTCATCAACGATTCCAATTTTGATCATGTCCCTGCTCCCCCAAACGGTTACCAATTGAAGTGGTCTGGCAGTGATAACTGTTGAGCTTTATTACTCATTTATGTGCTGCAGACAAAACCATTATTAACTAATAGTTTTCAATGATTAACTGGACAGTTATTTAAATTGCATTTGTTCAATTTTTTTAATGCATATGGCTGAGTTGTCCTATGGGGAGGCCTCGGCGCCCAGGGGTCATCGGCCAAATTCAAAGCAGCGAACCTGGCTTTGCGCGCCAGGCAGCCACAGGCTCACCCCATTGAGGTCTCCATTGAGGACTCCATTGAGGAGAGGACTCCATTGAGCCTTCCTACAGCGGCTTGAAGTGCGCGACTACAGCCCACGAGGCTGCGAGCCGATGAAGGCGCGCCAGCCCCTGGCTTACGCTGACTCACCCACTCACCTCGGCATGCCGAAGGTCTCCGCCCCCCACTGCGCCACTGCGCCGCACCACCATCATGAACCACCTCTCTTCCTCCGAGTCCCACCCTGCCGCGTCCGGTCTGGAAGCGCTGCACGAGCGCGGCTGGACAGACCGCGTCGACCCCCTGGTCGGACAGCTCTCCTCACGTGCGCAGCACCTTGCACGCCAAGGCATGGACCTGGCCGCGAATGCGGGTGCCAGGGCGCAGGAATCCTGGGCACGCTATGCCGACGCCACCACGGGCTATGTGGCGCGCCAGCCCGTTCGCTCCGTGCTCATGGCCGCCGCCGTGGGCGCCGGTCTGGCGCTGCTGATCGCCGCCTCCAGCCGCCGCCGCGACTGAGCTGTCCAGCCCACGCCATGCTGCACCCTCTTTTTTCGACGGTGGTCCACCGCCCAGACCTGGTCCTAGACCACCTCTCGGCCTATGCGGCCTTGCTGCAGGCCGAAGCTTCGACGGCGGGCCAAGACTGGTTGCAACGCGTCCTTGCCTGGGCGCTAGTAGCTGCCGGCGCACTGCTCTTCGTGGTGTTTGCGGGCGTGGCACTGATGCTGAGCCTGGTCCTGGCGCAGTTCCATTGGGTGCTGGTGGCCGTGCCCGGCTTCTTCCTCCTGGTGGCGCTGCTGGCCTATTCGCGGGCCCGACAGCATCTGCCGACCCAAGCTTTTGCGGACCTCAAAGCCCAGTTCGACAACGACGCGCGCGCCCTGCGCTCGGTAACCTGAACCCCAAGCCCCGTGCCCCACACAACACCGCCCTCCCGCTCTGCCAGCGCAGCCCGCGAGCGCCTGGCGCTGAGCCGGCGCGAATTGCTGCGCCACATGAGCCAGAACCCACAAGCCCACGACCCCCATGCGCCCCCTTACGAGGACCGACCTGACGATCTAGCCGGGCAGGCCCGTGCACAGCGCGAGGCCCACCACATGGAGGCCGAGAGCGAACACGGGGGCGGCGCTTGGCAGAACATCCGCGAGGCAGCCAGCGCTTGGTGGCACGCGCACCCCGCGCGCCTGGCCCTGGAAGTGGCCGAGCCCGTGTTCGAGAAATACGCACGCGCCCACCCCATGCGCGTGCTGGCCCTGTCAGCAGCCGCCGGAGCCGCCTTGGTGCTGGCCCGCCCCTGGCGCCTGATCTCGGTCACGGGCCTGCTGGTGGCGGCCGTCAGATCCACCCAGGTCTCGGCCCTGGCATCGGCCATGCTGCGACCACGCGGACCCCAGCCGCTGCGTCCTGAGGAAGGCACACCCGAGCCCACTGCCTGGCGCGGCACCGGCACCGGCACCAACACCCACACCAATACAGCGGCGCAAGGCCCCCTGCACTGAGCCTGGCCCACCCCCATCTGCAACCACCCCAAGGAAGACCACCATGACAAACCAAACCACCCGCCTGCTGCGCATCCTGGCCCTGGCCACCCTTACGGGCGCCACGCTGCTGAGCGGCTGCGCTGTGATGCGGGGCCAGGAGACCGCCGGCGCCTATGTCGACGACGCCGCCATCACCACGGCCATCAAGGCCAAATTTGTGGAAGACAAGATCGTCTCGGCAGGCTCCATCAGCGTGGAAACGCTCAACGGCACGGTGCAGCTGTCGGGCTTTGCCAACTCCGCGGAGGAAAAGAGCAAGGCCGAACAGATTGCGCGCAACAGCCGCAACGTGCGCGCGGTGCGCAACGACATCATCGTGCGGCCCTGATCCCAGCGCCGCACGCGCGCTCAGCCGCCCGGCTTGCAGGAGCCGTGGCGCTGCCTGAACTGGCGCGGCTGCTCGGGACGGTCCTGGGCAAACAGGCCCCGCCGGGCCGCCTGGGCTTGCCGCTGCTCCTGCAGATAGGGACCGGGATCCTGCCCGAGGCGGTAAGACCAGGCATGGCCCTGGGCCACCATCCAGCGGCCCACATCCTGGCCCTGCCAGTACAGGCGCGCCAGCTCGCGGCCATAGCTGTCCTGGCCGCTGCCCACCAGGGTGACGGTCTGCTGCCCCACCAGGGCCTGCAGCGCTTCGCGTGAGGCTTCACCGCCGGCCTGGCAGATCTCCGGCGCATCGATGCCCTGGAGCCGCACCGGCACGGCCTGTTGCTCGTGCGAGCCGCGCACATATACGGTGTCCCCATCGGTGACATGGACCACCGTGGCGCGCCAGGTCTGGGCCTGCGCGTGAACCAGGCCCAAGCACACTGACAGCACCAGCCAGGCCAGGGTCTTGGAGGCGCGCGGCGTGCGCCGCAAGCTGGCCTTGCTCATTCGTTTCCACCAACTGCGCCCATCCACGTACGGCCCTTTCTCGAATCCAGGCGAGTGTCCCGTGCCCATGGGCTCAGGCCGTGATGATCCACCCTTCCAGCGCATCGGCATGGTCCGGCAGGCCAAAGCGCGCATGGCCTTGCTGGTGCTGCTGCTCGGCCCAGGCGGCCTGCACCAAGCAGAGCACGGCATCGAGCGCGTCGCCGCTGCCATCGTCGACCAGCGCATCGCGCTGCGCATGGCTGAGCTTTAGGCGCAGACCCAGGCGCGTCTGGCCGTTCTCCAGCGCCGTGAGCAGGTCTTTGCGTGCAATCAGCCGGTCAGGGGTTTGCAGGGCCTTGGCATCGTTCTTGTAGCTGCGCCGGGGGCTGCCGCTGGCCTGCAGCAGCTCACGCGCCAGCAGGCCCGGGTAGGCTTCCAGGCCCACGCGTTCGGGCAGCTGAGCCGTCTGCGGTGCGGCCGCGCGGGCCGCTTGCGCGCTCAGAAGCACCGGCAGGTGCACGCCGGCCTGCAGAAGGCGGGGCACACCTGCATGGAGCATGTAGGCCACGGGCGGGTTGACCCATTTCATGGAGGAGCTCGAGCCGGCCGGCAGGTCCGTGGCGCGGTGGGCGAACTTGCCGCCCACGGGGCGGCTGTTGCAAAACCCGGCGAAGGTCTGGCGGATCTCTTCGCGCGTGAGACCGGCATAGTGGCGCATGCACTCGGGCCAGGCCAGCGGCCAGCCCAGGGCCTGCACCAGCTCGCGCGGCAGGCCGAAGGGGAAATCGAAGCCGCACAGCCAGGCTTGGTCGCGCGCGAGCCAATCGGAGAAGGCGTCAAGGGATTCGATGCGCTCGAGTCCCAGCAATTGCACCCGGCCCCGCTCGAGCGTGCCAGTGGCAAATACGATGGGCTTGCGCCGGCTGGGGCTGCTGGAGAAGTCGCAGCCCGCAAGCAAACGGGCCATGGGCTGCGCCGTCAGGTCCGGCCCATGATGGAGGCGGTGACCATCAGCTCCTGCAGCAGGGCCAGGGCCACATCGCCAGAGACGGCGTAGGGGTCGAGCTCGGGCTTTTCAGAGTACTTGAGCACGATGGACGTATTGAGCTTGGCCAAGTTCACCAGGCCCATGGTCCAGCCGCCGAAACTGCGTTCGTTGATTTCGGCGTAGCTCAGCAGCACCACGTCCTTGTGGCGCGGATCGCGCAGGATTTGGCCGTAGAGCTCGTTGACGGCCGCGCGGCCACCTTCGAGGGCCTGCAAGTAGATACCGTTGCCGTAGCAAAGAATTCCGGTGATGCCCCAGGCCGGGTTGTGGCTGCGCGAACTGGTCAGGATGGCCTCGGTGGCCTCGGAGGACTGGGGATCAACTGCGCGGCTGGCGTAGATCAGACGAACCAACATGTTTTGTGCCTGCAAACCGAAGGGAGGAAGACAGGGCCGCCGACAGGGCCGCCCCAGGGAAAATCAATCGATGGTCCGCTTGGGAATCAAGGACAGGAATTCGCGGCGCAGGTTGGAGTCCTTGAGGAACACGCCACGCATGACCGAATTGATCATCTTGCTGTCCAAGTCCTTTACGCCGCGCCAGCCCATGCAAAAGTGAGTGGCTTCCATCACGATGGCCAGGCCGTCGGGCTGGGTTTTTTCCTGGATCAGGTCGGCCAGCATGACCACAGCTTCTTCCTGGATCTGCGGCCGTCCCATGACCCACTCGGCCAGGCGCGCGTACTTGGACAGGCCGATGACGTTGGTGCGCTCATTGGGCATCACGCCGATCCAGACCTGGCCAATCACCGGGCAGAAATGGTGCGAGCAGGCACTGCGGACCCGGATGGGGCCGACGATCATCAGCTCATTGAGGTGCTCGGCATTCGGGAATTCGGTGACGGCCGGCGCATTCACGTAGCGGCCCTTGAAGACCTCGTTGAGGTACATCTTGGCCACGCGGCGCGCGGTGTCATTGGTGTTGTGGTCGTTTGCCGTGTCGATGACCAGGCTCTCGAGCACGCCCTGCATCTTGACCTCGACCTCGTCCAGCAGCTTGTCCAGGTCGCCCGGTTCGATGAACTCGGCGATGTTGTCGTTGGCATTGAAACGCTTGCGCGACTTTTGGATGCGCTCACGGATCTTCACCGACATGGGCACGCCTTCGTCGGGAAGCACGTCCGGGTCAAGGGCTGGAGTTGATTTCATAAGCATCTCCAATGGTATCAATGTTTTGTCACAAGACGAATAAAGCCGTCTAAGGGCTAGAGGTCGCGGCGGACCCCGCAGGGTCAAGAGCCGCCATGAGGGCCTGCAGCTCGGCCAGGGTGCTGGCCTCGTGCAGCGGCTTGTCGGGCCGCAGGCGCGCCATGCGGGGAAAGCGCAGGGCCACGCCGCTCTTGTGGCGCGGGCTGGCCTGGATGCCCTCGAAGGCCAGCTCGAACACCAGGCTGGGCCGCACGCTGCGCACGGGCCCGAACTTCTGCAGGGTGCTGCGGCGAATCACGGCATCGACCTGCTTGAATTCCTCGTCGGTCAGGCCCGAGTAGGCCTTGGCAAAGGCCACCAATTGCAGCGGCTGCTCCGTCAGGGCCTGCCCGGGCTGGGACGGCAGCGGCTCGCCCCTCGCGATGGCCTCGATCACGGCCTGCGCCTCCTCGGCGCTGGCGGGCGGGCGGTTCCACACGGCAAAGGTGTAGTCGGTGTACAGCGAAGCCCGGCGGCCATGGCCGGCCTGGGCGTAGATGAGCACGCCATCGACCGTCATGGGATCGACCTTCCATTTCCACCACAGCCCCCCCTGGCGGGTGCGGCCCACGCCATAGGCCGAATCCAGGCGCTTGAGCATCAGGCCCTCCACCCCCAGATCGCGCGCGGCCTGGCGAGCCAGGGTGACCTGGGGCCAGTCAGGCTCGCGCAGCGCCGGTGAGACGGCCAGTCCCGTGCCACGCAGACCCTCCTCCAGCCGCTGGCGCCGCTGCCCCTGGGGCAAGGCGCGCAGGTCCTGGCCGTCGGCCTCCAACAGGTCGTAGGCCAGGAACACGACGGGCGCGCGTGCAAGCAGCTGGGCACTGAGCCGCTTGCGGCCCAGGCGCTGCTGCAGCAGGTTGAAAGGAGCCGGCCGGCCGCTGCCCCACAGGCCCGGGCCGGGCGAACCCGGCGCAGGCCCTTGCCAGGCCAGCAGCTCGCCATCGAGCACGGTGCCCTCGGGCAAGGCCTGGGCCAGGGGCAGCAGCTCGGGGAAGGCCTCGGTGACCAGCTCCTCCCCGCGCGACCAAATCCACACCCGGCCTGCGCGCTTGACCAGCTGCGCGCGAATGCCGTCGTACTTCCATTCCACCAGCCACTCATCAACCGGGCCCAGGCATTCGTGCAGCCCTGCCTCGGGCAGCAGGGCATGGGCCAGGAAGAAGGGGTAAGGCCGGCCATCCTTGGGCGCACCTGCCTGGCCGTCCGGTGCGGGAGCGATCAGCGCAGCATAGGCGGCCGCCGTGGGCAGCGAGCGGGCATCGGTGTAGCCCATCATGCGCTGGGCCACCAGACTCGGCTCGAGCCCCGCATGCTGCGCCAGGGCCCGCTGCACCAGCAGCCGGCTCACACCCACGCGAAAACCGCCGCCAGCTAGCTTGACCCAGAGCATGCGGCCCAGGCCGTCCAGAACGGCCCACTGCGCCTGCACGCGCGCGCGCAGCTCTGGCTCGGGCAGGCCGCGCAGAGGTAATAGGCGCTGCTGCACCCACTCGGCCAGCGGGGCCTCATCAGGGGCCTGGCCGGGGGGCAGCACATGCGCGATGGTCTCGGCCAGGTCGCCCACGGCCTGGTAGCTGGCCTCAAACAGCCAGTCCGGCAGGGCCGCCATCTCGCAGGCCAGTGCGCGCAGCACCGATGTGCGCACCACCTGCCGTGGTCGGCCACCAGCCAGAAAGTAGACAGCCCAGGCCGCATCGTCCGGCGGGGCCTCGGCCAGGTAGCGCTGCAGCGCCGCCACCTTGGCCGCGGTAGAGGTGGTGGCGTCCAGCTCGGCATACAGCGTGGCAAAGCGCTTCATGCCGCGGCTCCGTCCTCGGCGGGTGTGGACGCATCGGCCGCCTCGTTGCCGTACTGCGTTTCGAAGGCCTCGGCCTGCAGGCCCTGCTCCTGCAGATAGCGCACCAGCACGTCGACGCTGCCATGCGTGACGATGACGCGCTCCGCCCCCGTGGCCGCAATGGCGGCCTGCAGGCCCGGCCAGTCGGCGTGGTCGCTGACGACGAAGCCGCGGTCGTGGCCGGCGCGGCGGCGTGCACCGCGCAGCTGCATCCAGCCACTGGCAAAGGCGATGGAGGTCTCGCCCAGACGGCGCAGCAACTGGGGCGTGGCGGCGTTGGGCGGGCACAGCAGCAGCGCCCCGGCCAGGCCCGCCTCGCGCGCCTTGGCGGCCGTGGTCCAGCGGGCCAGCGGCAGGGTCTCGGGCAGGGCCACGCCGGCAGCGCGGTAGGCCTCGTTCAAGGCCGCCACCGCAGAGTGCACCAAGATGGGGGCGGAGCCGCCGTCCAGGCCGCTGAGCAGGCGCTGGGCCTTGCCGAAGCTGTAGCCCATGAGCACGCTCACACGGCCATCAGCGGCGTTGGCAGCCCACCAGCGGTGAATGTCGGCAAACAGCTCCTCATCGGGGCGCCAGCGGTAGATGGGCAGGCCGAAGGTGGACTCGGTGATGAACACCTCGCAGCGCACGGGCTCAAACGGCGTGCAGGTGCGGTCGGGCGCGACCTTGTAGTCACCGCTGGCCACCCAGGTGCGGCCGCCGTGCGACAGCCGCACCTGGGCCGAGCCCAGCACATGGCCTGCCGGGTGCAGGGACAACTCGACGCCGTGGTGGCTGATGCGTTCGCCATAGGGCAGGGTCTGCAGGGAAATACCACCGAGGCGGGCACGCAGCACGCCTTCACCGGGCGCCGACGCCAAGTAGTGACCGTGGCCGGGCCGAGCGTGATCCGCATGCGCGTGGGTGATGACGGCGCGGTGTACGGGCCGCCAGGGGTCGAGGTAGAAATCGCCGGCCGGGCAATACAGGCCCTGCGGCCGCAGCACGATGAGGTCGTCAGGGCGGGTCATCTCAGTAGCGGTGGCCGGTGAGCAGCAGAGCCAGGCGCATGAGCCCGTAGGCCAGCTGATCGAGCAAGCGCTGGCGCCAGGGGCGGCGGCCGTGGTCCTCGGGGCGCACCAGGCGGCCGTGGCTGGCGATGGCCGCAAGCAGGCGTGCGCGCAGGGTCTGCGCGAATGCGCGGTCCTCCATCACCACGTTGGCTTCGCGCGCCAGCAGCAAGCTCAAAGGGTCGAGGTTTGACGACCCAACCGTGGACCATTGCCCGTCCACCACCGCCACCTTGGCGTGCAGGAAGCTGGTCTCGTATTCGTGGATCACCACGCCCTCCTGCAGCAGCGCGTGGTAAACCGAGCGGGCTGCGTGGTACTGCATGAAGTACTCGTAACGGCCCTGCAGCAAGAGTGTGACCTTCACGCCGCGGCGGGCGGCCAGCACCAGGGCGCGCTTGAGGCGGCCGCCCGGCAGGAAATAGGCGTTGGCGATCAGCACCTCCTCACGGGCCCGACCTATGGCCTTGCGGTAGGCGCGCTCGATGCTGTTGCGAAAGCGCAGGTTGTCGCGCAGCACCAGCAGGGCACGGGCGTCTGCGACCAGCGGCGGCCGCTGCGACACCCGCTCGGCGCCCATGCGCGCGGCCTGGCCGGCCTCGCGCCAGGCCTCCCAGGCCTGGGTGAGCTGGCGGTGGCGCATACTGTCGCCCGCCTGAACCCGCCACCACAGCTGGGCCATGACATCGCAGGCCTGACGCGCCACGGCACCGGCCACCTGCACGGTGAAGTCAAAGCGCGGCGCCTGCAGCGGGCCGTGGTTGGGGTCGTACAGGTCGTCCAGCACGTTGATGCCGCCGCAAAACAGCAGCTGCTGGTCAATGACGCAGAGCTTGCGGTGCAGCCGCCGCCAGCGACCTGGTGCCAGCAGCAGCTTGAGCAGATCCCAGCGGCCTCGCACCGGCGAATAAACCTGCCATTGCACGCCCGCCTCGCTCAGGGCCTGCAGCCAGACGGGGCTCAGCGGCGATGTACCCACGCCATCGACCAGCACCTGCACCGTCACGCCACGTCGGGCAGCACGCATGAGGGCTTCGGCCACCTGGGCAGCCTCACCGTGGAGATCGAAGATATAGGTCTCGAGCTGCACCCAGTGTTGCGCCGCATCCAGGGCGCGGATGAGCGCCGGAAAGAAGTCGCGCCCGCCCTGCAGCAGGTCGCAGGAGGCGGGCTGCACAGCGGGAGTGAAGGAAGCAAGGCTCACGATGCAGGGCCCTGGAGGGCCGGCAGGCCATGGAAGCGGGGCAGCCAGAGCACGGCTTCGGCGTTGGAGGCGGAGAAGCAGGCATCGGCTGCCGCGCACCAGTCCAGCCACTGGAAGGCCTGGTGCTCATGGGACGACAGGCGCACGGGCGTGCCTGCGGGCACGCACAGGCTAAAGACACGCTCGGTGTTGTGCGTCACGCCCGGGGCATAGCGGTGGCGCCAGGCCGGGTAGATCTCGTAGGTGTTGCTGAGCTTCCAGTCGCGGAAGGCCTTCAGCGGCGCCTCGATGCCGGTTTCTTCCTGCACCTCGCGCTGGGCGGTGTGGCGCAGGCTCTTGTCGGCTTCGTCGATCGAACCGGTCACGCTCTGCCAAAAGCCAGGATGGCCCACCCGCTCGATCAGCAGCACCTGCGCCTCGGGCGTGTGGATCACGACCAGCACCGAGCGGGGGATCTTGTAGGCGGATGGGGCCGTCATCGCCCCATTCTAGGAAGCCTCCGCCATGAAAAACGCCACCCGAAGGTGGCGTTTTTCAGGTTGCTGATAAAGGGCTCAGGCCGGCTGCAGGTTGCGCAGGCGGATGTGCAGCTCGCGCAGCTGCTTCTCGTCGACCGGGCTGGGCGCCTGTGTGAGCAGGCACTGGGCGCGCTGGGTCTTGGGGAAGGCGATCACGTCGCGGATGGACTCGGCGCCCGTCATCAGCGTGACCAGGCGGTCCAGGCCGAAGGCCAGGCCGCCGTGCGGGGGCGCGCCGTACTGCAGGGCGTCAAGCAGGAAGCCGAACTTCTGCTGTGCTTCCTCGGGGCCGATCTTGAGGGCACTGAACACCTTGCTCTGCACGTCGGCACGGTGGATACGCACCGAGCCGCCACCCAGTTCCCAGCCGTTGAGCACCATGTCGTAGGCCTTGGCGATGCAGCGGCCGGGATCGGTGTCCATGAAGTCCTCGTGGCCGTCCTTGGGCGCCGTGAAGGGATGGTGCACGGCGCTCCAGCGCTGGCCTTCCTCGTCGAACTCGAACA
>CANGYC010000020.1 GCA_947457975.1 Comamonadaceae bacterium
CGGCGACGAAGATCGTCGCTGCCGTCAAGTGAGTCAAGGCCCGAACTGATCAGGAATCACCATGTCCATCTACATCAACAAAGACACCAAAGTCATCACCCAGGGCATCACTGGCAAGACCGGCCAGTTCCATACGGAAAAGTGCCAGGAATACGCCAACGGCAAGAACTGCTTTGTGGCCGGCGTGAACCCCAAGAAGGCTGGCGAGAAGATCTTCAACATCCCGATCTACGCCTCGGTCAAGGAAGCGGCCAAAGAAACCGGCGCCACTGTCTCCGTGATTTACGTGCCGCCGGCTGGTGCCGCTGCTGCCATCTGGGAGGCCGTCGAGGCCGACCTGGACCTGGCCATTTGCATCACCGAGGGCATTCCGGTGCGCGACATGCTCGAAGTGCGCAACAAGATGAAGGCCAAGGAAGCCAAGGGTGGCAAGAAGACCTTGCTGCTGGGCCCCAATTGCCCCGGTCTCATCACGCCTGAAGAGATCAAGATCGGCATCATGCCCGGCCACATCCACCGCAAGGGCCGCATTGGCGTGGTCTCGCGCTCGGGTACGCTCACCTACGAAGCCGTGGCCATGCTGACCGAAGTGGGTCTGGGCCAGTCCAGTGCCGTGGGCATTGGCGGCGACCCGATCAACGGCCTCAAGCACATCGACGTGATGAAGGCCTTCAACGACGATCCGGACACCGACGCCGTGATCATGATCGGCGAGATCGGTGGCCCCGACGAGGCCGAGGCGGCACAGTGGTGCAAGGCCAACATGAAGAAGCCCATCGTGGGCTTCATCGCCGGCGTCACCGCCCCTCCGGGCAAGCGCATGGGCCACGCTGGCGCGCTGATCTCGGGCGGCGCCGACACGGCCGATGCCAAGCTGGCCATCATGGAAGAGTGCGGCTTCACCGTGACCCGCAACCCTTCCGAGCTCGGCAAGCTGCTCAAGGCCCGCCTGTAAGCTCAAGGGTCAAGCCGAAGGGCGGATGTAAGCAGTAGTACGCACGGGGCGGATGCCCCACGCCCCTACACTGAACTCCCGTGAAAAAGCGCCTATCGGCGCTTTTTCCGTTCCTGATGGGAGTGCTCAGCCATGTTCTTCGACCTCGATCTCACGTCCCCCTTGTTCTGGAGTGCCTTCGGCTCCATCCTGCTGGCCAACGTGGTCCTCTCCGGTGACAACGCTGTGGTGATCGCCATGGCGGCCCGCAGCCTGCAGCCCGAGCAGCGCAACAAGGCCATCTTCTGGGGCAGCGCTGCCGCCATCGTCATGCGGATCCTGCTGACCATCGTGGCCATCCGCCTGCTGACCCTGCCTTTCCTCAAGATCGTCGGCGCGGGCCTGCTGGCCTACATTGGCATCGACCTGCTCACCGGCGAGGACGACGGCGATGGTGACGCCAAGGAGATCAATGGCATGGGTTCGGCGATCCGCACCATCCTGGTGGCTGACCTGGTGATGAGTCTGGACAACGTGCTGGCCGTGGCGGCCGCGGCCAAGGGCAACCTGCCCATGCTGGTGATTGGCCTGCTGGTGAGCATTCCGCTGATCATCTTCGGTGCCACCCTCTTGACCAAGGTGATGGAGCGCTTTCCCTTCATCATCACCATCGGTGCGGGCCTGTTGGGCTTTCTGGCCGGTGAGATGCTGCTCACCGATCCGGCGGTCAACACCTACCTGGGTGAAATGAGCCACCAGGTGGTCACCATCGCCGGCCTCATCGGCGCGGCCTTCGTGGTGTTTGTCGGGCGCCACCTGAACCAACGCCACCGCGTCGTCGCCGAGACCTGAGGCCGGCCCGGCTGCTCGCGCCGCGCCGCTGCAGCGCGCGCTTCGGTCAAAAAATGTGCGTGGGTCCTTGGCGGTCCGCAGTCAGCCCCCTTGCAGCGGCTAACATCGGCGCCTGTTCCAGCGGCATGGTGGCCGCTGGCTGTTTTTTGGGAGTTCGTGCATGGCGGTCGTTCAAAAAGGTTTCACCCTCATCGAGCTGATGATCGTGATTGCCATCATCGGTTTGCTGGCCGCCCTTGGCCTGCCGATGTACCAGGACTACACCGTGCGCGCCAAGGTCACCGAGCTCATCCTGGCCGCCACCCCGGCCAAGACCGCGCTCACGGAAGCCGTGCAGGTGGGCAGCAAGTTGCCCGAGACCCTGAGCCTTGATGCCCAGAAATCCCAATATGTGGCCAGCGTGGGCTATGCCCGCGATGGCGCAGACGCCAATGTCGGCGTCATTACCGTGACCGCTGCCGAGCAGCCCCGCATCGGCGGCAAGACCCTGCAGCTCAAGGCCACCCTGAACGCCGACGGCCAGCTGGTCTGGACCTGCGGCCCGGGCGCCAATGGCATCGAAGCCAGGTACCTGCCGGCCAGCTGCAAGTAAGCCCGGCTCCGGTCAGGCCAGCACCTGCCTGGCCACCCCCACATAGAACGGAATACCCAGCAGGATGTTGAAGGGGAAGGTCAGCCCCAGCGACATGCCGAAGTAGATCGAGGGTTTGGCCTCCGGCAGGGCATAGCGCAGCACCGCCGGCACGGCGATGTAGGAGGCGCTGGCGGCCAGCACCATCAGCAGCGCCCCGTCCCCGGGCTCGAGACCGGCCAACCAGGCCAAGCCCAGCGCCAGTGCGGCATGCGCCAGTGGTCCGAGCAGGGCGTAGGCCAGCAGCCAGGGCGACTGGTTCTTCAGCTCGCCCATGTTGCGTGCGGCCATCAGGCCCATGTCCAGCAGGAAGAAGGCGAGCATGCCCTTGAACAGGTCCACCGAGAAGGGCGCCATCACGGTTTTGCCTTCCTCGCCCGTGACCATGCCAATGACCATGGCTCCCAGGAGCAGCAACTGCGCCCCATCGGTGAAGGACTCGTGCAGGATCTTGCCCAGTGGAATATGGCCTGGCGCGGGCCCCCCGGTCGTGTGGCCGGGCAGCTTTTGCCGCAGCGAATTGGCCAGCACCACGGCCATGATGATGGCCGGCGACTCCATCAGCGCCATGGCCGCGGCCATGTGACCACCGTAGGCGATGCCGTGGTTCTCCAGGTACTGGATGGTGGTGATGAAGGTCACCGCGCTGACCGAGCCATAGGTGGCGGCGATGGCCGCCGCATCAAAGCCGTTGAGAAAACGCTTGAGCACCTGGTAGCCGATGGCTGGCACGATCAGGGCCAGCGCGATGGCGCAGCCCAGGCTCAGCGCCACGTCCATGGTCAGGCCTGATTTCTCCAGCGCAAAGCCCCCCTTCAGGCCCAGCGCCATCAGCAGGTAGAGCGAGAGAAAGCGCGAGATCTGGGGCGGCACCTCCAGGTTCGAGCGCAGGCGCCCGGCCACCAGACCGAAGAGGAAAAAGAGGATGGCGGGGTCGAGGATGCTCTGCATGGTGTGTCCTGGAATCTCGACGAGGATGCTAAGGCAAGCTCGGCCAGAAAGGTCCGCCGCAGCCCATTCCACGGGCACGGCGCAGGGCCATTGGGCCAGGCCCGAGGCGTCAGGCCGCACTGCCTTCGTGGTTGAATCACCTTTTTCGCATGGAGGAAAGCCGACGTGACCGATGCCTTGCTCATCCATCAGCCTGCGGGGGCTCCCCAGCAGCTGTTCTTACTGTTCCATGGCGTGGGCGGCCTGCCGCAGGATTTGCGGGGCCTGGGCGAGCAGCTCGCGCAGGCTTTTCCTCAGGCGGCCATCGTGGGCGTGCCCGGGGCCTTCGCGGGCGACATGGGGCGCGGTCGGCAGTGGTTTTCAGTGCAGGGCATCGACGAGGCCAATCGCCCTGCGCGCGTGGCTGAGGCGCTGCCCCTCTTTCTGGACGAGGTGCGGCGCTGGCAGATGCGCACGGGTGTGGGGCCGGCGGCTACCGCCCTGGTGGGCTTCTCCCAGGGGGCCATCATGGCCCTGGAGGCCAGCAAACAGGCCGAGCTGCTGGCCGCCAGGGTAGTGGCGGTGGCTGGCCGCTATGCCGTGCTGCCTGCGCAGCTGCATGCGCACTGCACTGTGCACCTCATCCACGGCAAGCATGATGAGGTGATGCCCTATGGTCTGACGGTGATGGCCGCCAAGCACCTGGTGGCCATCGGCGCGGACGTGACGGCCGATGTGCTGCCTTTTGTGCGCCACGAGATCCCGCCCGAGGTGTGCGATCTGGTGCTCGAGCGCCTGCAGGGCCACATTCCGCAGGCGCGCTGGCGCGAGGCCATGGCGGCGGCCCAGGGCCAGCGCTTGGACTGAGTTTCTTCAGCCCATTCTTCAGCCCAGAAGGGCGGGCGGCAGGTAAGCGCGCACCAGCTCGGCGGGCAAGCCGGCCAGGCAGCGCTGGCGCACCTCGGCGGTGGCGCCTTGCAGGGCTGGCAGGTCCAGCGCGTCCTGGCCCAGCACCTGCACACCCAGGCTGGCCAGTCGCGCCAGGGCGGACGCATCCTGCGCGGCCGCGCTCTGGCGTTGCCCGGCCGTGGCCTGGACCACTGCGGCCTCTAGTGCCTGGCGCTGCGCGCGGTCCAGTCCTTCGAACCAGGCGCGTGGGCACACCAGCAGCAGCACGCCGAAGAAATGCCCACTCAGGCTCACGTGCGGGTGGTGTTTCCAGAGCTCGAAGGTCAGCAGGTTGGTCAGCGGGTTTTCCTGCGCCTGCACGGTGCCGTCTTGCACCACCCGCACCAGCTCTTTCACGTCGGTGGTGAGGGCCTGAAAACCCAGGGCGTCCAGTGCGTCGCGGTAGAGCTGGCTGTCGAGCGTACGGATCACCAAGCCAGCGCAATCGGCCGGCGAGCGCAGCGGGCGCACCGCGTTGGAGATATGCCGAAAGCCGTTGTCCCAGAAGGCCAGCACGTGAAAACCGCTTTGCCGGGCCACGGCCTCGCGCAGCATGGCGCCGGCTGCACCATCCAGTGCCGCGAGGGCCGCCCGGCGGTCCTCGATGGCAAAGGGCAGGTCCAGCACGGCCAACTCCGGCACCCTCGCCGACAGGTAGCCCGAGGCCATGTAGCCGATCTGCCGCTGGCCGGTTTCCACCGAGTTGAACAGTGCCCCCGCCGTTTCGCCGGCGGCCGTGACATCGGCCTGCAGCTGCGCCGGACCCAGTGGGCCGCCGTCCAGCTGCGCCACCAGCTGCGCCAGCGCTTGCGTGAGGATGGAGGCGCCGCCTTGGTAGCCGGCCACCTGCACGAGGGGGCTGCTCACGGCCTGGCCTCGGGTTCAGGTCGTGGTGATGTTGGCATCGCGGATGATCTTTTGCCAGCGTGCGTAGTCCTGCTCGACCACCTGGGTCAGCTGCTTGTCGTCGCGGACCCAGGGCTCCAGGCCCGAGCGGATGAGCTGCACCTGGAACTCACGGTCCTGCGCCACGGCCTGGGCTTGGCGGCGCAGCTCGGCCAGTGCGTCTTCCGGGGCCTCGCGGTGCAGGAAGAGCGCGATCCAGGAGGAGTAGTCGTAGCCCTTCACGCCAGCCTCCTGCAGTGTGGGCATGTCGCGGAACTGGGCGTGTCGTTCGCTGCCGCAGTAGCCGATGAGCCGCACACGTTCATCGGCCAGGAAGGGCTGGGCCAGCGACAGGGCCATAGACATCACCTGCACCTCGCCCGAGGCCACGGCCAGCGCGGCCTGGCTGGCGCCCCGGTAGGGCACGTGCTCGAGCTTGACGCCGGTGTAGGCGTTAAACATTTCGGTGGCCAGGTGCTGTGGGCTGCCGATGCCGCCGGAGGCGTAGGTCACGCGCCCGGCCTTGGCGGCCTTGATCAGGTCGGCGATCGACTTGATGGGCGAGTTCCCCGGCACCGCAAAGAAGGTGGGAATGTTGGCAATGCCTGCCACGGGCACCATGTCGCGGCGCGGATCGCTCTTCATTTGCCGACCCTGCAGGTGCGGCAGGATGGTGACGATGCTGTTGTTCAGCGCGGCCACGGTGCGGCCATCGGGCTTGGCGCGGCTCAGGCGCTCCAGCCCCACCAGGCCGGCCGCGGCGGCGATGTTCTCCACCACGAAGCTGTTGTTCGGCATGCGCACGCGCAGCCGCTCGGCCATGTGGCGCACCGCCACGTCGGAAGCGCTGCCGGCCTGCAGTGGCAGCACCAGGGTGATGGCCCCCGGGGGGTAGGCCTGGGCTTGGGCGCTGCGGGCGCCGATCAAGCCCAGGGCAGCCGTGCCACCATAGCGCAGAAGTTCTCGTCGTTGCATCGTGAATCCTTGCCTGGAAAGGGGGCCAAAGGGGAAGGCTGGCGGACCCGCAGGCCCGCTGGCGGCGTCAGAAGGACGAGGCGGGGATGGGCGCTTGTTTGCTCATCACCTCGGACGCCGACTTGTCGTTCTCGCCGGCGTCGGTCCATTCGGGCACCCGGCCGATGCGCGCGGCCTCGTGCCAGGCAAAGTTGAGTTCCACCTTGATGCCGTTGATCGGCTCGCGCATGAACAGCTGGTAGAGGTTGGAGTTGTGGGCCTTGCGCTCACTGAACTCCACGCCGTTTTTGTTCAGGCGCTCAATGAATTCTTCGATGCCCTCGCAGTTCAGGCAAAGATGGTCGATGCGGCCCGAGCCCATGGCACCGGCGGCCGAGAAGTCCTTGTCGCCGTCGGTGGGGGTCTTGAGGTAGGTGTCCTGGTGGTTGGAGTAGCGGGCCTTGCCGATGTGGATCACGTCCTGCTCGCCAATGTAGAGCCAGTACACCGGAAAGCCGAACTCCGGGTGGTAGCCGTTGCGAAAGCCCAGGTTCTCCACGAACCAGTCGCGCGTGCCTTCAGGGTCGTGCGTGAGGATCAGCAGGTGTTCAAGAAAGCGCAGTCCCATGGAGATCTCCTTATGGTGGGGATGTCGTTCTAAGCGCAGGCCGGGCAGGGCTCAGGTCAGCTTCAACCGTACGCAGGGCCGGCTGCTCTGTCAAATACTGTCTGCGCGCTCTGCCATAGCAAGTTGCTATCCATCATGTATAAGCTCGGCAGTTGCCGCCGCAGGCGCCCCCCAAAATTTATATAACAAGACGGAGAACCTCATGTCCGGACACGGTTTCCATGTGCATGGCCCCCACGACCACGAGGTCGAGCATGTCGCCCAGCACGGCGGCGACAGCTTCACCTCCCGCTTGGCGGTGCTGACGGCCATCCTCTCCACCGTGGGCGCCATCTTCGGCTACATGGGCGGCCATTCCCAGAACGCTGCGCTGCTTTATAAAAACGAGTCGTCCATTCAGAAGACTGCCGCGTCCAACCAGTGGAACTACTACCAGGCCAAGAGCAGCAAGCAAAACCTGGCCGAGTTGTCGGTGGTGCTGACCCAGGGCGAGGCCCAGCAGAAGTTCCGCCAGGAAATCGACCGCTACAAGGCCGAAAAAGCCGAGATCAAGGCCGAGGCGGAAAAGCTCGAAGCCGCCGCCAAACGCGCCAACGAGATGAGTGAGCTGGAAATGCATGTGCACGAGCGCTGGGCCATGGCCACCACGCTGCTGCAGATCGCCATCGCCCTGTCGGCCATCACCCTGCTCACCCGCAAGCGCTGGATGCTGCTGGGCGTTTATGGGGCCACGGGCCTGGGCCTGGCGGCTGGGGTGATGGGCTACCTGCATCTGTGAGCGCCTGTGGATCCTGGCCTCGCGCCAGGACGATCCTGTGCGGCCTGGTGCTGGCCGCCGGCTGGGGTTGGGCGGTGGCCCAGGCGCAGGCCCCGGCCTGCCGCGTGGCCTTCGACATGGGCTCGTCCGGGGTACGTGCCGCCGCCACTGGGCCCGGCACCACCGCGGCCATGCCGCGGCGTGACCTCGATCTGCTGCAGCCCCTCTGGCAAGGTCAGTCCCTGGAGGAGCCGCTGCCGCAGGTGATTGCCCTCCTGCAGGAACTGCCCCGGCAAGCCCGCTGGCCCGCCGACTGTGCCCGCCTGGGCGCCGGCTTTTCAGCTTGGCGCCTGGCCTGGCAACTGGACGGGCAACTGGACGGGCCTCGCCTGGTTGGCCAGCTGCGCCGCCTTCACGCCCAGGCGCAGGTGCCCGTGTTGGTGATGCCGGCCCAGATCGAGGGCCGCTATGCCTATGAAACAGCCCAGCGCGTGCTGGGCCCACGCCTGAGCACCAGCCATGTGCTGGACATCGGCGGCGGCAGCTTGCAGCTGGCTGGGGCAGCTTCTTCCTTCAGTGCCGAGCTGGGCCAGAAGGCCTGGCATCGGCGCCTGTGCCTGGCCCTGCGCTCTACCCCTTCCTGTGTGCTGCAGGCGCTGGATGCTGCCGAGCTCCAGCGCGCGCGCACCCTGCTCGATGAACTGCTGGCCGACCTGCCCGCTCAGCTGGGCGCCGGCGTGCGCTTGACCGCCTTGAGCCGCCCCGTGACCCGCGGCGTGGCCCCCGCCCTGGCCCGGCTTCGGGGTGCGGCGCCCTCCCAGGCGGTGTCGAGCCTATCCCTGGGCGATCTGCGCTGGGCCATCGGCCAGTTGGCGCCACTGCCTTTGCAGGAAGTGGCCGCCCGTGTGGGCGCAGCCCCCACCTTTGCCGCCTACCTGCTGTCCGACCTGTTGCTGACCGAAGGCCTGCTGCGGGCCACCGGCGGACCTGCCCTGCAGCTGGCCGAGCTCGACCTGAATATCCTGCCGGCCCTCCTGGCCGATGAGCGGGCCTTTGCCTGGGGGAGCCGCTACCCCTGCTACCTCGAGCGGCTCGCGTCTGAGGGCCCGGCGGCTTACTTCAGCGATCCGTCCACCTGCCGCGCGCCCTGAAAGCCGGCCCCCAGCCCAGCCGGGCCCCTGTTCCTGAGCTTTTCTTTATATGAATTAATAGTTGTTCAAAATATTCTCGTTCTTAGAACAATATGATGAATGTCACTAATCTTTAAAAACAACCCGGTTGTTTGAAAAGATGTGGTTTTTCGTCGAAGCGGGACTGCCCTGGTCCCGCTGTTTTGTTTTGAGTGGGATGTGCGAGATGGCATTGAACTTCACAAGATGGCTCTGGCTGGCGGGTTTGCTCATGCTGCTGTGCCGGCCAGCGCAGGCGGCCGGTGTGGCCGAATTGCTCACCCTGGTAATGGAAGGCCACCCCAGCCTACAGAGCCAAAGCCGCCTGGTTGACGGCGCCCAGGCCGAGCTGCGCGGCGCCAACTGGCAGTTCTATCCCACCCCTTCGGTGTCCACAGAGCAGGTGAATGCGGCCAGGAACGATGCCCTTTACAGCAAGGACGGCCGTGTCACCACCTTCAGGCTCCAGCAGCCCGTGTGGACGGGCGGGCGCCTGAGCGCCGGCGTCTCGCGTGCCGAGGCGGCCGTGGCCGCCGCCCAGGCCCAGGTGGAGGAGTCGCGCCAGACCCTGGCCTTGCGCGCCCTGCAGACCTGGGGCGAATGGAAGCTGGGCGAGCAGAAGGTGCAGATCCAGCGCGAGGTCCTGCAGGCCCACGAGCAATTGCGCGATCTCATTCGCCGCCGCGTGGAAGCGGGCCTGTCTGCCGAGGCTGATGAGGTGCTGGCTCAAAGCCGGCTCGAGCAGGTGCGCGCTGACCTGGCCGGCGCTCAGGCTCAGCTGGCGGCCGCGCTGGCGCGCTTTGAGCAGCTGGCTGGCCAGCGCCTGGAGCCTGCCCGCCTGGCCTCTTTTGTGGTGCCCCCCCGGCCGGTGCGCGACGAGCTGCCCGCCCTGCTGGAGCGAGCCT
The DNA here is from genome assembly GCA_947457975.1 of Comamonadaceae bacterium. Lineage (GTDB taxonomy): Bacteria > Pseudomonadota > Gammaproteobacteria > Burkholderiales > Burkholderiaceae_C > Polaromonas. The sequence goes on from CANGYC010000020.1 coordinate 9,594, forward strand.
GGCGCCACAGCCCCACGGCCCTGAAGCTGCAGGCTCAGATGAAGCAACAGGACATGGAGCTGCAGCTGCGCAAGGCCCAGCTCATGCCCGAGGTTTATGTCCGCGCTGAGCATCAGCAGGGCAGCTACAGCGCAACCGGCGCGAGTTCGGGCAACCGCTTGTTCCTGGGCCTGTCCTTCAGCCCAGGGGCTGGCCTGTCTGCCACGGCCGGCATCGATGCCGTGCTGGCCCGCCAGCAGGCCATGCAGGCCGAGATGGAGGTCAGCCGCCGCAGCCTCAATGAGCAGGTGAGCGTGGAGCAGATCCAGCTGTTGTCCCTGGAGGCGCGCGAGCGCAGCTTGCGAGCGGGCTTGGGTTGGACGCAGGCCATGGTTGATTCCTGGGCCCGGCAGTTCCGCAATGGCCGCAAGACCTGGGTGGAGGTCATGAACGCCGCCCGCGAACTGGCGCAGGCACAGGCCGCGCTGGCCGATGCCGAGGTGGGGCAGCGGGTCGCCCAGTGGCGCCTGGCCGTGCTCGCCGAGGGCCTGCCGGCCGTGCTGGCCGCCGTGCCAGCCTCGGCCCAGTCGGCACGCCCATGAAGGATGCCCTGCGATGAATCCTTGCCTGCCTGTGCTCTTGCGCTTGGCCCAGCTCCAGTCCGAACCAGTGGACCGCCTGGCTCTGCAGGCCGTGCTCGAGCCCCACGAGGGCGCGCCAGCGCAAGCCGCTTTGCCGCGCGAGCAGCTGGCGCGCTGGATGTCGGCACTGCAGCTGCCCAAGCCGCGCTGGATCGCTGCCGCCTCGATGGATCCCTCTGTTGGCCCCTGCCTGATCTACCAGAAAGAGGGCGGATGGGGTCTCTTGCGTGGGCGCACGGCCCAAAACGCCTGGCTGGTCGAGCACTTTGATGCCAGCACCCAGCGCTGGACGGAAACCGCCCTCGACGACCTGCAGGGCGCGCTGGTGGCCAAGCTTCGCCTGGCCCGGCCTTATGAGGTGGCCTCCAGCGCTGTTTACCGTTTGATCTGGCGTGAGCTGTTTGCCCGCAAGCGCATCTGGGTAGAGGCTGCGGTGGCGGGCCTGATGATCAACCTCATTGCCCTGGCTGTTTCCTTCTACAGCATGCAGGTCTACGACCGCGTCGTACCCACGGGCGCCAGCCAGACGCTGTGGGTGCTCACCATCGGCGTGTTGCTGGCCATGGTGTTTGAAATCCTGGCCAAGCTGGCCCGCGCGCAGCTCTTCGAGCAGCTGGTCGAGCGCGTCGACCGGCAACTGGCCCGCGAGGTCTACACCCGCTTTTTGGCCATTCGCCTCGACCAGCTGCCGCGCAGCGTGGGCAGTCTGGCCGGCCAGCTCAAGGGCTACGAGTCGGTGCGCAGCTTTCTGACTTCGCTCACCTCGCAGGTGATGATCGACCTGCCCTTTGCCCTGGTCTTTCTGGCCGTCATTGCCTGGGTGGGTGGCTGGCTCGCGGCCATTCCTCTGGTGTTCTTCGTCTTGGCCTTGTCCATGGGCCTTTTGCTGCGCCGGCGTGTCGAGGCCCTGAGCCATCAGGCCCACGCCGCCGGCAACTTCAAGACCGGCCTGCTGGTGGAGACGGTGGAAGGCGCGGAAACCATCAAGTCGGGCCAGAGCGGCTGGCGCATGCTCTCGCGCTGGATCGGCATCACGAACGAAGCGCGTGATGTCGATCAGCACTTGCGGCGACTCAGTGAGCACGCCCAGTACGCTGGTGCGGCATTGCAGCAGTTGTCTTATGTGCTGATGGTGGCCGTGGGCGCCCTGCAAATTTCCCGGGGCGAACTGACCATGGGCGGTCTGATCGCCTGCTCCATCCTCTCCGGGCGTGTGCTCGCGCCTGTGGTGACCTTGCCGGAGCGGCTCATCCAGTGGGCCCATACGCGCTCGGCGCTGCAGGGGCTCGATCGGCTCTGGGCGCTGCAGGACGACCACCACGGGCAGGCGCAGCCCGTCGTCCCCCAGGCCATTCATGGGCACTACAGCCTGGAGAAGGTGGCTGCCAGTTACGGCCAGGGCCAGGCCCTGGCGATCGAGCGGCTGCAGATCCAGCCCGGCGAGAAGATCGGCGTGCTCGGCCCCGTGGGCGCCGGCAAGACCACGCTGCTGCGCCTGCTCAGCGGCATGTACAAGCCGCAGGCCGGCATGGTCAAGCTCGATGGCCTGGACCTGGCGCATGTTTCCAAGCCCGTGTTGGCCGAGTGCGTCGGCTACCTGCAGCAGGAAGGGCGTCTGTTTTCCGGCACCCTGCGCGAAAACCTGGTGCTGGGCCTGATCGACCCCGGCGATGAGGCCATCCTGGAGGCCGCGCGCCTGACCGGCCTCATGCAGTCCGTGGTGGCCACCCATCCCAAGGGCTTGCAGCAGCCCATTCATGAAGGCGGGGTGGGCTTGTCCTCGGGCCAGCGACAACTGGCCAACCTCACTCGGGTGTTCTTGCGGCGCCCGCGCATCTGGCTGCTGGACGAACCCACCGCCTCCATGGACGGGGCGCTGGAGCAGCAGATCATCAAGGCCCTGGCGCACACGCTCCAGCCCAAGGACGTGCTGGTGCTGGTCACGCACAAGCCCGAGCTCTTGCGCCTGGTCGACCGGCTCATCGTCGTGGCCGGCCACCAGGTGGTGATGGACGGGCCCCGGGACGCCGTGCTGCAGCGCCTGGCAGCCCCGCGCCAGCAGGGGCTGCCCCCCTCTTCACCCTCGTCCGCACCCCAAGGAGTCCCCGCATGAGCGAACGAGCGCCGCGCTTTCGCCCCTCTCTGCTGATGATTCTGCTCGGCCTGTTCGTGGCCTTTTTGGCTTGGGCGTCCTGGTTCGAGATTGACCAAACCGTGCGGGCTCAGGGCGTCATCGTCACCAGCGCGCGCACGCAAATCATCCAGGCCGCCGACGGCGGCGTACTCGCTGGAATCCTGGTGCATGAAGGGCAGGAGGTCAAACCTGGCCAACGCCTGGCGGTGCTTGAGAAGAACCGTTCCAAGGCCGCCTTCGAGGAAAGCCGCTCCAAGATGGCCGCCCTGCAGGCCGGTCTCATCCGCGCCCGTGCCGAGTCGCAGGGCACAGCGCCGAGTTTCCCGCCCTCGCTGCGTAGCTACCCCGACTTTGTTCAGGCCCAAGAAAGGCTCTACGCGCAAAAACGCGACAGCCTGCGCGATGCCACCGCTGCCCTGGAGGGGGCCCTCAAGCTGGCGCGCCAGGAGCTGCAGATCAACCAGAGCCTGTTGGCCACGGGCGATGTCAGCCGTGTGGAAGTGATGCGCGCGCAGCGCCAGGTGGGTGAGCTCGAGGCCCGCATGAGCGAAGCCACCAACAAATACCTGCAGGAAGCCCGCGCGGAAGTGGCCCGCCTGGAAGACGAGCTGGCCTCGCAGCGCCACCGCCTGGAAGAGCGCCGCAGCATCCTGGAGCACACCGAACTGGTCGCGCCCGTGGCCGGCGTTATCAAGTCCCTGCGCGTGAACACGGTGGGCGGCGTGCTGCGCGCCGGCGATGAGCTCATGCAAATTTCGCCCACCGAAAGTGAGGTGCTGGTGGAGGTCCGGGTCAACCCGGCCGACATCGGCCAGTTGGTGCTGGGTCTGCCGGTGCAGATCAAGCTCGACGCATTCGACTTCGCCGTCTACGGCATGCTCACGGGCACCGTTCAGTACATCAGCTCGGACACCTTGGTCGAGCAGGGCGCCAATAACCAGTCCATCAGCTTCTACCGCGTGCGGGTGCAGCTCGACCCCCGGCAGGCCAACCCCAAACTGGCCCAGGTGCAGCTCAAGCCCGGCATGACCGCCATCATCGACATCAGAACCCAGACGCGCAGCGTGCTGCGCTACCTCGTCAAGCCCGTCATCAAGAGCTTTTCCGGGGCATTGAACGAGCGTTGATGCCACGCCATCACCTTGAGCAGTTCCGCCCCCTCGCCGGCCCCCTCTGGGAGGCGCTGCGCCGCGAGCCCTTGTCACCCCCCTTGTGGCAGGCGCTGGCTCAGGCCTATACGGCCCTGGGTCTGCCTTGGCACCTCGCCTACGCCAGGACCCAGGCCAGGCGTGCGTTCCAGGCACAGGGCGGCGAGGCGGGCGCGTTCGCGCTGCCAGACGGCTCGACCCCCGCCTTCTGGGGCGAGAGCGATGCGCTGCTTGCCCGCAGCGGCCCGCCTTGGGCGGGCTGGGCGCAGGCTTGCGAGCGCCTTCAGCAGGCCACGCGCAACGACCCGGGCGACTGGCTCAGTTGGCTTTACCTCGCGCGTTGCCTGGAGCTGCCCCTGGCCGAGGGGTCTGGCGCTGCGGCCCCCGATCCCATGCTGCGTGCGGCCGTGCGCCAGGCCATCGATGTCGAGCCCCTGCCCGGCGAAACCGGCCACCTGCTGGCCCAGTGGCGCCTGCGCGCCGGCCAGCCCGAGCAGGCGCTGGCAGCTTTGCGGGCCGTGCTGCTGCAGGCGCCGCAGCGCCATGGCTCCTGGCTGCTGCAGGCGCAGGCGCAAATGCAGCTCGGGCTTGAGGCCCAGGCCCGCGAGGCCTTCGAGCGCGCCGGGCAGTCGCGCAACCCCGACTTCCTGGCCTTGCTGGCCACCACCCTGTACCAGTTCAATTTTGCGCACGAAGCCCAGGCCGTGTTCGAGCAACTGGTGAAGATGCAGCCCCGGCGCGTGGCCTTTTGGATGCAGCTGGCCGAGATCCAGTCCAAGCTGGGTCAGCTCGCACAGGCGCAGGCCAGCGTGGCGCAGGTGCTGCACATCGAGCCGGGCCATGCCGCTGCCCAGCGCTGGGCCGAAGACCTGCAGGCCGGCGGCCATAGCCGGGCGCAGTTCGAGTGTGAATGGGCCCAGTTCGAGGCCCAGGGCCTGCTGCACAACGCGCGGGGCGCGCAGCGCCTGCTCATGCAAAGCCTCTACCAGGCGCACCTGGCGCCCGAGACCGTGGCCGACTTGCACCGCCGCGTGGGCCAGGCCATGCAGGCGCAGGCCCTGCAGGCCTTTCCTGGTCTGGCGCCTCCGGCGCCCCTGCCCTGGGACGGACGCCGGCGCCTGCGCGTGGGCTATGTCACGGGTGACCTGCATCGCCAGCACCCGGTTAATGTGTTCATGCTGCCGGTGCTGCAGCAACACGACCATGCGGCGTTTGAAGTCTTTGTGTACCAGACAGGCACTTTCATCGACAGCTACACCCGCCAGGCCCGGGCCTGCGCCGACCACTGGCGTGAGGTGGCCCAGCTCTCCGACCTGGCGCTGCACCAGCAGATCGTGGACGACCGCATCGACGTGCTGGTCGATCTGGCGGGCCACACCGCCACGCACCGCCTGGCGGTGTTCGCCCTCCGTGCCGCGCCCGTGCAGATGAGCTACCTGGGCTACCCGCATTCCACAGGCCTGCCCGCCATGGACTGGATGATTGGCGACGCCGTGGTGTCCCCGCCCGCGCACGCGCACCTGTTCACTGAGCAGCTTGCCCGCGTGTCGGGTTCAGTGTTTTGCTGGGCGCCGGTCGATGACTACCCGCTGCCCCCTGATGCCGCGAAACCCCGCTCCGGCCCGGTGGTGTTTGGCTCCTTCAACAACCTGCTGAAGATGGACGAGGAGACGGTGGCCGTCTGGAGCCGCATTCTTCGCGAATGCCCGGGCGCGCGGCTGCTGCTGAAGTCGGCGGTGCTGGCCGATCCGCTGGTGCAGGCCCAGACCCTGGCACGTTTTGCGGGTCAGGGCATAGGCCCCGAGCGGCTGATGCTGCGCGGCCCCACCGAGCTTTCGCGCATGATGCAGGCATACCTGGATGTGGACGTGGCCCTCGACCCCTTCCCCTACAACGGCGGCACCACCAGCCTGCAGGCGCTGTGGATGGGCTGCCCGCTGGTCACGCTGGCGGGGCGCAATTTCGTCTCGCGCATGGGCTCGAGCTTTCTCACCCACCTGGGCCGCCCGGAATGGGTGGCGCGCGATCCCGACGATTACCTGGCCATCGCCTTGCGCCTGGCCGATCAGGTGCGCCAGGCGCCGTGGAGTCGGCAGGCCCATCGCCGCGCCATGCAGGCCAGCGCCCTGTGCCGCATTGAGGCGCATACGCGCGAGATCGAGGCTATTTACCGGCAGGCCGTGCAGGCTGTTTAGGCCCGCAGGCTCACTCCTGAACTACGGTGTTGCGCAAGATGCCGATGCGGCTGACCTCGACTTCCAGCACGTCGCCCGGCACCATGAACACCTGAGGGTCCCGCCGGTGCCCCACGCCGCCCGGGGTGCCTGTGGCAATCACGTCGCCCGGCAGCAGGGTGCAGATGCTGGAGATGTAATGCACCAGCTCGCCCAGGTCCCAGGCCATCAGGTCAAAGCCGCTGTGCTGCATGACCTGGCCATTCAGGCGCGTGGTGAGCACCATGCTCTTGGGGTCGGGGATCTCGTCGGCCGTCACCATCCAGGGGCCGAAGGCGCTGCTGGCGTCAAAGTTCTTGCCGGCGGTTACGCTGTGCTTTTGGTAGTCGCGCACCGAGCCGTCCATCACGATGCTGTAGCCGGCAATGTGCGCCATGGCCTGGTCGGCCGGAATGTGGCGCCCGCCCTTGCCGATGATGAGGGCGACCTCGCCTTCAAAGTCAAAGCGGTCCGAAACCGAGGGCCGAACAATCGGTTGGCCGTGGCCCACCAGGGACTGCGGATGCTTGCTGAACA
>CANGYC010000021.1 GCA_947457975.1 Comamonadaceae bacterium
AAATGTCCGGCCGACATACCCGGCCAGTTGTGCATGCCGAACACGGCCTGCATGGGAAAGCGCTCGAACAGACCATCGCGGATCATCTCGCGCGCGCCGCCACCACCTTCTTCAGCCGGCTGGAAGAGAAGGTAGACCGTGCCGTCAAAGTCGCGGTGCCCGGCCAAGTGCTGGGCCGCAGCCAAGAGCATGGCGGTGTGGCCGTCATGGCCGCAGGCGTGCATCTTGCCGGCATGGCGGCTGGCATGGGCGAAGGTGTTGAACTCCTGCATGGGCAGCGCATCCATGTCGGCGCGCAGGCCCACAGCACGGCCGCAGGCGCCGCCGTCGCGGCCGTGCACGATGCCCACCACGCCCGTGGTGCCCAGGCCCCGGTGCACAGGGATGCCCCAGCACTCGAGCTGCGCGGCCACCAGGTCGGCCGTACGCAACTCCTGGAAGCACAGTTCCGGATGGGCATGGATGTCGCGGCGCAGCTGGGCGATGGCGCCGGCCTCGGCCACGATGGAATCGATGAGTTTCATGGGGACAAATGCAGTGATTCAGCAGCGCCGGCACAGGCCCGCACCACGGTTGTCCATGCTAGCAGAGCGACCCCTCAGGCGCTGCCGGCGGCAGGCACAATCGGGCCATGCGAATCCTTCACACCATGCTGCGCGTGGGCAACCTGCAGCGCTCCATCGACTTCTACACCCATGTGCTCGGCATGAAGCTGCTGCGCACCTCCGAGAACCCCGAGTACAAGTACAGCCTGGCGTTCCTGGGCTACGCCGCCAACCCCGAGCAGGCCGAGATTGAGCTCACCTACAACTGGGGCGTGGAGCAGTACGAGATGGGCACGGCCTTCGGCCACATCGCCCTGGGCGTGACCGACGCCTACGCCGCCTGCGAGAAGATCAAGGCGGCCGGTGGCAACGTGACGCGTGAGGCCGGCCCGGTCAAGGGCGGCAGCACCGTGATTGCCTTCGTGACCGACCCCGATGGCTACAAGATTGAATTGATCCAGCGGCCCGATGGCAGCACGGGGGGCACGGGAGTGCGTTGAGCCCCTTCGGGGATCGCCCAGGGACTGGGCTCCTACAGTACCTGTAAGGGGGGCCTCGGCAGGCGGCAGGCTTCAAGCGCTGTTTGCGTGATGCGGCCCCAATCGCCACTGGCCAAGGCCTCGGGGGGCACCAGCCAGGAGCCGCCCACGCAGGCCACGTTGGGCAAGGCCAGAAACTCGCCGGCGTTGGCCGCTGTCACACCGCCGGTGGGGCAAAAACGCACATCGAAGAAGGGACCGGCCCAGGCCTTGAGCATGGCCACCCCGCCGGCCTGCAGGGCCGGGAAGAACTTCAGCTCGGTGTAGCCCTCCTCCAAGGCCATCATGATTTCACTGCCCGTGGCCACGCCCGGCAAGAGCGGCAGGCCCGCGCTGCGGCAGGTCCGTCCCAGGGCGGGCGTGAAGCCCGGGCTCACGGCAAAGCGGGCGCCCGCCTCCAGCACGGCAGCCACATCGGCCGCTGACCGAAGCGTGCCCGCACCCACCACCGCCTCAGGCACCTCGCGGGCGATGGCCGCGATGCAGGCCAGGGCCCGCGGCGTGCGCAGCGTCACCTCCAGCATGCGGATGCCGCCGGCCACCAGGGCGCGGGCCAACGGCACGGCCTGGGCCAGCTCGTGCAGCACGAGGACGGGAATGACCGGGGCATCCTGCATCACCTGCAGGGGCGTCAAGCCAGGGGTCACAGCCATGTGCAGGCCCCTTCTTCGGCACTGAGCGCTGCGCGGCGCATGCCGGCGAACAGCTCGCGCCCCAGGCCGTGGCCGTTGGCCTCGCGCTGGGCCGCTTCCAGGGTGGCCGGCATGCGTGCAGCCCACTCGGCCTCGGGCACCTTCACCTCCAGCGTGCCGGCCTGGGCGTCGAGCACGATGATGTCGCCGTCGCGCACACAGGCCAGCGGCCCGCCCACGGCGGCCTCGGGCGTGAGGTGGATGGCCGCCGGCACCTTGCCCGAGGCCCCGCTCATGCGGCCGTCGGTGAGCAGGGCCACCTGATGGCCCTGGCCCTGCAGCACCGACAGCGGCGGCGTGAGCTTGTGCAGCTCGGGCATGCCGTTGGCCTGCGGGCCCTGCCAGCGGACCACGCACACCACGTCGCGTGCCAGCTCCCCCGCCTCGAAGGCCTGCAGCAGCGCCTCCTGCGAATCGAACACCCGGGCCGGTGCCTCCACGCGCCAACGCTCGGGCGGCACCGCCGAAACCTTGATCACGCAGCGCCCCAGCCGCCCCTCCAGCAACTTGAGGCCGCCACTGGCGGAAAAGGGCATGGCCGCCGGCCGCAGCACCGACTCGTCGCGCGAGGGCCCGGTGTCCAGCCAGGCCAGCTGGCCCGCCTGCAGACTGGGCACGCGCGTGTACTCCCGCAGGCCGCCCGGCCGCACCGTGAGCACATCGCCATGCATGAGCCCGGCGTCCAGCAGCTCCCGGATGATGTAGCCCGGCCCGCCCAGCGCCTGAAATTCGTTCACGTCAGCCTGGCCGTTCGGATAGACACGGGCCAGCAGCGGCGTGGCGGCGGAGAGCTCAGAAAAATCGTTCCAGTCAATCACCAGACCGGCCGCACGCGCCACGGCCACCCAGTGGATGAGGTGGTTGGTCGAGCCCCCGGTGGCCAAGAGCGCCACCATGGCGTTGACGATGGCGCGCTCGTCCACCAGCCGTCCGATCGGTGGGCAATCGCCCAGCACCGTGCGCACGGCCTCGCGCGTGAGCGCCTCCCGCAGGCCACTGCCAGGCGGGATGAAGGCCGTGCCCGGTACATGCAGGCCCATGGCCTCCATGAGCATCTGGTTGCTGTTGGCCGTGCCGTAGAAGGTGCAGGTGCCGCTGGCATGGTAGGACTGCATCTCGGCGGCCAGCAGTTCCTCGCGGCCGACCAGGCCCTGAGCGGCCTTCTCGCGCATGGCGGCCTTGTCTTTATTGGGCAGGCCCGAGGGCATGGGGCCAGCGGGCACAAAGACGGTGGGCAGGTGGCCGAAGTGCAGAGCGCCGATCAGCAGGCCCGGCACGATCTTGTCGCACACGCCCAGCATGAGCGCCGCCTCGAACACATCGTGCGAGAGCGAGACCGCCGTGGCCATGGCGATCACATCGCGGCTAAAGAGGCTCAGCTCCATGCCGGGTGTGCCCTGCGTGATGCCGTCGCACATGGCTGGCACACCGCCGGCCACCTGCGCATTGGCGCCGCGCGCGCGGGCCTCGGCCTTAATGAGATCGGGAAAACGCCCCAGGGGCTCATGCGCCGACAGCATGTCGTTGTAGGCGTTGACGATGGCGATGTTGGGCGCCTTCTGCGTGACCACCTTCAGGCGGTCATCCACCGGTAGCCCGGCCACCGCGTGCGCCACGTTGGCGCAGCCCAGGCGCTGGCTGCCCGGTGGCCGGCCCCGCAAACGCTCCAGTCGCTCAAGGTAAGCGATGCGGCTGGCGGCACTTCGCGCGGCAATGCGTTGGGTGACACGTTCGACGGTGGGGTGCATGGGCTGAGGACGTGGGGCGATGGCACATCGTAAGCGGGCCAGGCCCGCCCGGCGAGCAGGCGCGTTTGCTTACGAAAAATCCCCTGGCCGAGCATCGCCCGCCACGGTAGAGTTTGCGGCGTGAACACGAACCTGAACCATCCCCTGGTGCTGCGCGATCCGGCCGCGCTGCTGGCACACACGCGCCAGCAGTGGGGCGGTCAGCAGGACCTGTGGGTGTTCGGCTACGCCTCGCTGATCTGGCGGCCTGAATTCGAGTTCACGGAACACCGCTGGGCACAGGTGCACGGCTACCACCGGGCGCTGAAGATGTGGAGCCGCGTCAACCGCGGTACGCCCGACTGCCCGGGCCTGGTGTTCGCGCTCATCTCGGGCGGCAGCTGCCGAGGCGCGGTCTACCGCATCCCCCGTGCGCAGGGGAACGAGGTGCTGGAGCGGCTGTGGGAGCGCGAGATGCCCACCGGTGTGTACGACCCCAAATGGCTGCCCTGCCGCACCGACGCGGGGCCGGTGCAGGCGCTGGCCTTCACGCTCTCGCGCCGCAGCCCGAACTTCACCGGGCCCCTGCAGCACGAGCAGCTGCGCCACATCCTGCGGCATTCGCGCGGGCGCTATGGCTCCACCCTGGACTACGCGCGCCAGACCTATGAATGCCTGCGGCAGGTCGGCATCCACGACCGTGAATTGCGCGAAGTGCTGAGCCTGGCCTAGGCGCTGCGGCGCGCGTGCCAGAGGACCTGCGCGGCAGCCAGCGCCTCGGGGGTGTCTACGTCGAGCACGGTGCCTTCATCGTCCAACGGCAGCAGCTGCAGGCCGCCTTGGGCTTCCTGGGCCCGCACGATAGAGGCCGCGCCCCGGTCGCCCTGCAGAGCCATCAGTTCACCCCCCAGCGTCGCCGCAAAGCGCACGGGGTGGCCGCGCCGGCCCTCAAAGCTGGGCGCCAGCACCGGGCACGCAGGCGCCTCGGCCAGGCGGCGCAGGGTGTCAGCGCGCACCAGGGGCAGATCAGCCGGCAGGATCAGCCAGCCTGCTGCCGCTGGTGTGGCGCGCACCCCGGCGGCAATGGAGTCGCCCATGCCTGCCGTGGCTGCGCCCTGGGGCCGCACCACATGGTGAGGCAAGCCACTGTCAGCCACGGCCTGCAACACATGCGCCAGCACCGGCCGACCACCGAGCAGCGCCTCGAGCTTGTGCAGGCCGCCGCTGGCAGCGCGAAAGCGTTCGCTGCGGCCGGCGGCAAGTACCAGGACGGTGGGCAGGGAGGCGAAAGAAGACATGGCCAAGCACAGTGAAAAGACCCGTCCTTATACTGCCTCAATGACCTCCCTGCTGCCATCGATCGCTGACCTGCGCAAAAGTTACGAGCGCGCCGAACTGAGCGAGGAGGCCTCCCAGGCCGACCCCTTGCAGCAGTTCAGGCAATGGCTGGAGGAGGCGATTGCGGCCCAGGTGCCCGAGCCCAATGCCATGACCCTGGCCACCGTGGACAGCCAGATGCGCCCGTCCACCCGGGTGGTGCTCATCAAGGGCCTGGATGAGCGCGGCATCGTCTGGTACACCAACTACCGCAGCCGCAAGGGCCAGGCCCTGGCTGGCAACCCGTATGCGGCGCTGCAGTTCCATTGGGTGGAGCTCGAGAGGGTGGTGCGCATCGAGGGCGTGGTGGAAAAAGTCTCCGACGAAGAAAGTGACGCCTACTTCCACAGCCGCCCGCTGGACTCACGCATCGGCGCCTGGGCCAGCCCGCAGAGCGAAGTGATTTCAGGACGCAGCGTGCTGGTGGCCAACGCCGCCAAGTACGGCGCCCAGTTCCTGCTGCAGCCGCCGCGCCCGCCGCACTGGGGCGGCTACCGCTTGAAACCCGAGGCCTGGGAGTTCTGGCAAGGCCGCAAGAGCCGCCTGCACGACCGGCTGAAGTACCGGCTCGAAAGCGGCCAGTGGCTGCGCGAGCGCCTGGCGCCATAAGTTCGAGAAAGAGCCAGGTACCCGGCAGGCCTGACAACACCTGCCTTGCCCTGAAGGGCCACTGACACCGTCCTTGGGGGCCAGTGGCGACCACTCAACATGAACCAGCATAGATGTACACGCGGCGGGAAGCGCTCCCGACAACCGCGAGAACAAGACTTTGCAAATTAATCCTTTTGATTTATGCATTTCATATAAATAATTTTTTGGAGTTAATCAATACGCCCTTCTAAGCAATGCAATGGCCAACATTCGAAGCGCTCCATCAAATGGAGCCTTCGCGCCTCGTTGTAAAGATCAACAGCCTGTTCCAGGGCACGTTTGCATGCGGCTTAGACGCCTTAATGCAACGCACATCCCAAACAGCTTGCGCTGTTGTTGCTTGGATGCAGCCTGCTGCGAAAGCACTGCGCCAATTGGCGCCCTGCCTGAACCACCAGAGAGCCAGTCTTGGGATTGCCGGTAGCGCTATCGCTCTCTCGGCGCATGCGCAGACGAGCTCCGAGCTGGAGCTTCAGCAACGCTCGCTAGAGCAAGAGCGGCGCGCGCGTGAGGCCTTGCAGGATCAGCAGCGGCGCACCACGGCAACGCCTGACGTGCGCCTACAAGGCGAGTTGCCCTCAACCCCTGCCTTGCTTGCGCCTGAACCCGTCTGCTTCCCGATCAATTTAGTACAGCTCATGCCCGAGTCCACCCGATGGCAGTGGCTGTTAGACCACCTGGATGGCCACGCTCAACTGCCTAAGCCGGATCCCGCACTGGGCCGCTGCCTTGGAGCCCAAGGCATACAAACCGTGATCGACCGCTTACAACATGCGTTGATTGCAAAAGGCTATGTGACCAGCCGTGTGCTGGCCACTGCACAGGATCTGACCAGCGGACGCCTGGTCCTGCAAGTGCTGCCCGGTCGGGTCAGTGAAATCAATTGGGCTGAGGGGACGGGGTACCGTGGAAGTCGCTGGAACACGGTGCCCATCCGTGCAGGCGATGTGCTCAACCTACGCGATGTTGAACAGGCACTGGAAAACTACAAGCGGGTGCCCACTGCAGAAGCCGACCTGAGCCTTGAACCTGCAGCCGAGCCCGGATTCTCCAATCTGGTCATCCGCCACCAGCAACTGCGCCCGTTTCGCCTCAGTGCCACAGTTGACGACAGCGGCTCGCGCGCCATCGGCCTGTACCAAGGCGCGCTCACCTTCAGTGTTGACAACTGGTGGTCCCTGAGTGATCTTTTTTACGTGACGTGGCAAGGGGATCTGGGTGGTGGGCAGGCCGACCCACGAGGCACCCGCGGCCGGACCATACATTACTCCTTACCCTGGGGTTACAGCCTGCTGTCCTTCACTGCCAGTCAAAGCCAATACCACCAAGCCGTGGCCGGGGCCAACGGTCAGGAGATGTACAGCGGCACCAGCAGCACCGCAGAAGCCAGGCTCTCGCGCGTGATCCAGCGAGACAGTGCCGGCAAAACCACGTTGAGCTTGAAGGGATTTCAGCGCCGCTCGAACAATTACATCAACGACGAGGAAGTCACACCACAGCGACGCATCGTCAGCGGCATGGAATGGGGGCTGGGACATCGCAGAGCGTATACGCAAGGTACATGGGAAGCCAACCTTGGCTATCGGGTCGGCACCGGCGCGTGGGGCGCTTTGCCTGCGCCCGAGGAGGCCTACGGGGAGGGCACCTCCCGCATGAGGCTGTGGCTCGTGGATGGCACGGTGCAGCACTCGTTTTCATGGTTTGGGCAGCGCTGGGCGTACACAGGCACCTGGAGAAGTCAGTACAACACGACCCCCTTGACACCCCAGGACCGCCTGGCCATAGGCGGACGCTTCACGGTGCGGGGCTTTGACGGCCTGTCCGTGCTCAGCGCCGAGCGCGGCTGGCTGCTGCGAAACGAAATCTCTAGAGTCTTGGCGCCACAGATCCAAGGCTACCTTGGTCTGGACACTGGACAAGTGGGAGGCCCCAGTGCTGCACAACTGGTGGGGCAAAGCCTCACCGGTGGCGTACTGGGCTTGCGCGGCCAAATGGGCCCCTTCGGGCGATGGGGCCGAGTGCAGTACGAGGTATTTGTAGGTCAGCCCTTGAGCAAGCCCGAGCGCTTTAAGACCGCAACCTCCACCACAGGTTTCAGCTTGTCCGTGAGCCTGTAAAGGCCGCAAAAGCGCCGATGACCGCATGGACACCTCCGACCTCATCGTGATAGCGCCAGGCATCAGGCCAACATCCAAGAGCGAAGCCGAGCTCTTTGGTGCCATGGTCTGGCTGTGGATGCACTCCCCCACGCACCAAGCGTGCCCCATACGGGAGTTGGAACGCCTGCTCTTGCCTGCGCTCAAGACCGGCCAATTTGTGTTGGCCCTGCAAAACAGGGAACTGCAGCAACCCGCTGGACTCGTGAGCTGGGCCTGCTTCAGCCAAGACGTTGAACAAAGCTATCTGCAATCCCTGGACAGAACCTTGCAACCAGAGGACTGGCAAAGCGGTGACAGGCCCTGGGTTCTTGATTGGGTAGTGCCGTTTGGCCATGTCAAAGCCATGGCCAGCGCTGTACGAATGATTCATGCGCACCGCAGTTTCAGAGGCCTGTATCACCGGGGTGATCAAACTGGCTTGAAGGTGCTTTATTTCAGGGGCCGCTCGATGTCCAAAGCGCAAGAAACCGATTTTTGGTCTATCCGCCCATTGCCATCCTGCATGAATAACCAATCAACTGGGGCTCACTCACCATGAACAAGCAAAGCCACCGCGTTGTCTTCAACGAATCCCGCGGCACTCTGATGGCGGTGGCCGAGACAGCCAAGGCCAACGGCAAGCCAGGCAGTGGAGAGGATGTCGGTAGTGCCACACGCACAGGCATGCGCACAGGGAGATCATTCAGGGGGCTGAACCTGGCGCACAAGCTGTTAAGACGTAGCCTGATTGCCAGCGCATTCAGCCTGGGCAACGGGCTACTGGCAGCCGGCGCACAGGGGCAGACAGTGGTCACCAAGGTCATAGCCGACCCCACAGGACCCGCCTCGCAGCAGCCGAGCGTGCTCAATACCAGTAACGGCGTGGTGCAAGTGGACATCCGTACACCCAGCGCGGGGGGCGTCAGCCGCAACAGCTACAGCCAGTTTGATGTCGGCCAGAGCGGGGTAATCCTCAACAACAGCCGCACTGATGTGCAAACCCAGCTTGGCGGCTGGATGAAAGGAAATCCTTGGCTGGCCACAGGCAGTGCGCGCGTCATCCTCAACGAAGTCAACTCCAACAATCCCAGCTACCTGCAAGGCTATGTAGAGGTAGCTGGCCAGCGTGCCAGTGTCATCATTGCCAATCCGTCGGGCATCTCCATCAATGGTGGGGGTTTCATCAACGCCAGCGGCGTGACACTCACCACGGGCACCCCGGTCCAGAACAACGGCAACCTAGAGAGCTTTCGTGTGCAGCGCGGAAGCATCAACGTGGAGGGCCTGGGCCTGGATACTCGCACCGCTGATTACACCGTCGTCCTCAGTCGCGCCGCACAAGTCAACGCCGGCCTCTGGGCCAACCGATTGCAGGTGATCACGGGAGCCAACGAGGTGGATTCTCGTACCCTGGGCGGCGACGCTGAGGTACAGATTCAAGCACTCAAGGCCACGGAAGCCCCCCCCGCCTACGCCCTCGATGTGGGGCGGCTCGGCGGCATGTATGCCGGCAAGATCATGCTCATCGGCACCGAAGCCGGCTTAGGCGTACGCAATGCGGGGGGCGTGCAAACCAGCAGCGGGGCATTGACCCTCACACAAGCAGGCTGGCTCTCCAACAACGGCATCCTGCATGCCACAGGCGGTGACATCCGTATTCAAACGGGTGGCGCTATAGATCAAAACGGTACTGTCTACAGTAACCAAAATGTTCAGCTCAGTTCTCAGGCCAGTCAAACACACGGTAGCACCACGGCAGCCCAGGGGTATGTGACCCTGAAGGCCACAGGTGCCAATGCGGACGGCACTGCGGCGCAGATTCAAGCCAGCAAGAGCGCCGTCTGGGCGGCAGGCCTCCAAGCTGACGGCCAATTCACAGGCCAGCAAGATCTCACAGTCCAAGCTGACGGCATCATCCAGACTTCGGGTCAGGCCTTTGCTACGGGCGGCCTGAGCCTGCAAGGAAACAGCTTGGATGTCTCCCAATCCCTACAGCAAGGGCGCACCCTCAACCTACAAGCCAGCCTGGGAGGGATTCAAGCTGCGGGAAGCCAATTGCTGGCGGTAGAGCAGCTGCAACTGAACACCCCGCAAATCCTCACAACTGATGGCGCCAAGGTGCAGGCAGGCACCCTGATGATCAACGCCGACAGTCTGAGCAACGTGGCCGGGCAGATCGTACAAACCGGTACGGCCGACCAAAACATCGCTCTCCAAGGCTCCCTGAACAACCGTACTGGCCTTATTCAAAGCAGTGCCCATAAGCTCACCATCGGCGCACAAAGCATCGATAACACCG
The DNA here is from genome assembly GCA_947457975.1 of Comamonadaceae bacterium. Taxonomy (GTDB): domain Bacteria; phylum Pseudomonadota; class Gammaproteobacteria; order Burkholderiales; family Burkholderiaceae_C; genus Polaromonas. The sequence continues at coordinate 9,969 of CANGYC010000021.1, forward strand.
CCGGGCAACTGCTGCATGCGGGTAGCGGCACTCTCAGCCTCATCAGCCAGGGCCAGTTGCTTAACCTGACCCAGAGCAACACCCAAGACGCTGTGGCCGACGGGGGACGCATCGTCAGCGTGGGGACACTGGCCGTCCAAAGCGGCACCCTGGATAACAGCGGAGAGATCACCGCCGGACAAGACCTGATCACCACCACCAGCGGCTTGAACAACACAGGCGTTTTGTATGCAGCAGGCAGCCAGACCCTCACGGCTGGTGGCGCACTCACTGTTAGCGGCACCATCGGTGCAGCCCAGGACCTGCGCATCAATGCAGCCAGTGTGGCAGCGACAGGTAGCAGTGTGCTGGCCGCTGGTATGGCGGCGGACGGCAAGCTCACGGGCACAGGCGCCCTTTCGATCACAACCACGGGCGCCTTGCAAACCGCGGGGCAAACATGGGCCACAGGCAATGTAGACCTCAGCAGTGCCACCCTGGACCTGAGCCGCAGCAACACAGGCAGTGCGGCAGGCCATGTGAGTCTGAGCGCCAGCAGTGGCGATGTCCTGACCAAGAACGCTCAAGTCAGCAGCCCAGGCATTCTGGCCATCACTGCGAACCATCTGGCCAGCCATAAACTGGACAACACCAGCGGCCAGCTCAGCAGTCAGCAACTTCGCATTCATGTGGGTCAGGTGGACAACAGCCTGGGCGTGATGTCACAAACAGGTACAGGCATTCAAACCGCGCAGATCAAGACCTCTGGCAACATCAACAACAGCGCAGGGCGCATCCTGGCCAACGCGCAGGACCTCGCGCTGGAGGTTGGCGGCAGCCTCATCAACTTGGATGGACAGATCGGACATGCTGGGGCAGGGACTTTCAGTCTGAGCACGGGCGCCGCTGACAACACCCGTGGAAAGTTACAGGGCAATTCGAGCCTTGTTTTCACCGCCACGAGCGAGGTCAACAACACCCAAGGTCTGGTGGCAGCCAAAAGCCTGGCCGCCAGCGCCGACGGCTGGAACAACAGCCAAGGGCAAATCGTCTCCACGCAGGGCGATATGACCTTGAGTACCCAGCACAACACCCTCAACAACGCGCTGGGGCTGATCCAGTCCGCTCAAGACCTGCGTCTGACCGTTCAAGGCGCGGGCGAAGCCCTGCTTAACAGCCAGGGCAAGATCCTGGCAGGGCGCGCCGCCATCTTGTCCAGTGGCGCCCTAGATAACCGCGCCGGTCTCATCAGCGCCCAAACTTCTCTAAACATCATCAGCAGTGGTTCGGTGAACAATGCGGCCCTCCACAACCAAGCCAGCCAGATTTACAGCGGTAGCGATCTAACGCTGCACGCCACCGGACTTGAGAACACCGCCAGCCGCATACTGGCTGTAGGTAACGCCGCCATCAACACAGGCAGCGGCAGCCTGGTCAACACCAGCGGGCTGGTGCGCGTGGGCCAAAGCCTCACTGTGCAGGCGGCAGGGGTGGACAATACGGCCACCCGTTCCTTCCACAGCGACGGCACGCCACTGTCCGTGGGGCTGGAAGGCAATAACGTCGCCATAAGCACGGCCAATTTGAATAACACCCAAGGCGCCGTTCGCGCAGCACAAGATCTGAGGGTGTTTAACGATGGCCAGCTCACGAATGACCAAGGCGAACTCAGCGCAGGTCGGCACATAAACATCACAGCAGCCCAGGCCAGCGCACCTGCCTTGCACCTGAGCAACCAGAACGGTCAGATCGTGGCCGACAAAAGCGTCAGTGTGACCACCGGCAGCTTGAGCGGTGCAGGCGTCCTTTTCTCCAAAGGTGATGTAAGTCTGAGCTTGCAAGGCGACCACACCCTTACCGGCACACTGCAGGCCGGTGGCAACCTCATCCTGAGCGCCACCGGCCAGATCACCAACCCCATCTCGGTGCAGGCTGGCAAAAACCTCACCGTCAACGCCCAGAACCTGAATAACCAGACCACGGGCGAATTCCTGAGTGGCCAAACCACCCACCTTCGCGTCGCCGATACCCTGACCAACCGGGGCCTCATCGACGGGGCCGACACCCGCATCGAGGCAGCAACCCTCAGCAACCTGGGCACCGGCCGCCTCTACGGCGACCGCATGGCCATTGGGGCCACCAGCCTACTCAACCAGGAGGAAACCCTGTCCGGGGTGACCTCTGCGGCCACCATCGCGGGCCGAGAGCGGGTGGACCTGGGCGTGCACACCCTCACCAACCGCGAAGGAGCCCTCGTTTACAGCGTGAACGATCTAGCCATTGGCGGCGCACTCGATGCCAGCTGGCGGGCCACCGGCGCAGCACAGGCCGTCAACAACCAGAGCGCCACCCTCGAATCTGGGCAAAGCCTGAACATTCAGGCCAACGTCATCCGCAACACCAACGAACACTTTGCAAGCGAGGTACGACAAACCAGCCAGGCGGAGATCACCGAGTACCAGGGCGCAGGCGCCGCGCAGCGCTACAAGCCAGGAGAACCAGACGTCTACACCTTCATGAACGAATCGCTGCATCTGAACACGCCTGAGGGCAGGTACGAGCAGTGGACCCAGTACAGCTACACCCGCACCATCAATGAAAACGTGGTCACCCAAAGCGTGCCCGGCAAGATCATGGCAGGTGGTGGCATCACGCTGACAGCCACCAGCCTTCTCAACGACAAGAGCCAAATCGTGGCCGGCGGCACACTCAGTGTGCAAGCAGCCACCCTGAATAATGTGCAGGGCCAGGGCAACCGCATCACCACCGATGCAGGATCTGCCACCAGCTACTGGCGTGCTCGACAAAAAGGAACCGACTCCACAGGTAGCAGCACTGCGGACTACACGCCCGCACCGGCTCAAGAAACTACCACCCTGAGCGTGACACGCTTCGAAGAAAACACGGCAAATGCCTCCACAAGCTCAGTCGCCACATCCCGCACCCTGTCTACTGTTCAGGCCCAGGCCAGCACTGCAGGCGGGTCAGTAGCTGCCGAAGCACCGCCTGACAATTTGCGCACGGTGTCAGGGGTTCAGCCGGGTTCTGCTGCAGCCAACACCACACCACAAGGCACGGGGGCGCAAATCGGCTCGCGCCAGACCGGTGTACGCACCACCAGCCCCAGCCGCCAGCTGCCAAATACCAGCCTTCACACCATCCACCCCGAGGCGCAGGCCAGGTACCTCATCGAGACCGACCCTCGGTTCACCCAGCAAAAAATCTGGCTGAGCAGCGACCACATGAGCTCACAGCTGCAGTTTGACCCGACGACCACGCAGAAGCGTCTGGGCGATGGCTTCTATGAACAAAAGCTGGTCCGTGAGCAAGTATTGGCCCTCACCGGCCAGCGCTTTCTGGGCGACTTCCGCAACGACGACGCACAGTACATGGCGCTGATGGACGCCGGCCTGACCCAGGCCAAGGCCATGAACCTGCGCCCAGGCATCGCCCTCACGCCTGCGCAGGTCGCGCAGCTCACCTCAGACATGGTGTGGCTGGTCACCCAAGAAGTCACTCTGGCCAATGGCACCAAGCAAAGCGTGCTGGTGCCCCAGGTCTATGTGCGTGTGCAAGAAGGCGACCTAGACGGCTCCGGAGCACTTCTGGCGGGCAAGGACATCAATCTCAACCTGACGGGTGACGCCATCAACAGCGGCTCCATTGCCGGGCGCAACCTGGTGCAGATCAGCGCCAATAACATCAGGAACCTGGGCGGCAGCATGGGGGCCGACATCCTGGCCCTTCAAGCCAGCCAGGACATCCACAACACAGGCGGGACCCTGCAAGCCCAAAGCGTGGCCCAACTCAGCGCAGGCCGGGACCTGAACCTCACCACAACGATCCAAAGCAGCACCAGCAAAGCAGGCGCCAACAGCTTTGCGCAGACCGGTCTTGATCGCGTGGCCAGCCTGTATGTCACTGGCCCTGCGGGCGTGCTGCTGGCCAGCGCCGGGCGGGACCTGAACCTCACGGCCGCGCACATCAGCAACGCCGGCACGGGCGCCAGCGTGCTCAGTGCCGGGGGCAATCTCAACCTAGGCGTGGTGACCACCGCCAACGCCCAAAACATCGTCTGGGACAGCAAGAACTACCAGAGGCAAAGCCAAAGACAGGATGTGGGTACGCAAGTCACCACCGGCGGGGTCCTGGCCTTGAGCGCCGGCCAAGACCTCAACGCCATGGCCGCCACCGTCCAAGCAGCAGGCGCTTTGAGCGCACAAGCGGGCAACAACATCAGTATCAGCGCCGGTCAGTCCAGCCAGAGCCTCGATGAAGCCCACCAACACACCAGCAGGGGCTTTTTGTCGAGCAAGACCACCACTACGCGGGACCAAATGCAAAGCACCACCGCCCTGGGCTCCAGCTTTGAAGGACAAAGCGTGAACATCGATGCCGGTCAGAATTTGAGCATCGCGGGCTCGAACGTCCTGGCCGACCAGAATGTGAACCTCAATGCTGGTGGCAGTATCGACGTCACCGCTGCCCAAAAAACCCACAGCCAAAGCAGCTTCCGCCAGACCGCCAAGAGTGGACTGATGAGCGGCGGGGGCCTGTCCATCTCCATCGGCACACAGCAGCAAAGCCTGGACCAGCAAGGCCGAAGCACCACTGCAGCGGCCTCCACCGTAGGCTCGATGGACGGCAACGTCAACATCACCGCCGGCCAGGTCTACACCCAGACCGGCTCGAATGTGCTTACCCCAGCGGGCGACATCAACATCACCGCCAAGACCGTCACGATCATCGAAGCGCGGGAAACGGGGAGTCAGAGTACAGAGCAGCGCTTCAGGCAAAGTGGGCTGACGGTGGCCGTCACCAGCCCGGTCATCAGTACCCTGCAAGGCGTACAACAGCAAGTGCAGGCAGCCAGCAACACACAGAGCAGCCGCATGCAGGCCCTGGCCGTAGCCAATGCGGCCCTGCAGGTCAAGCAAGGGGTGGGGCAGGTGAAAAGGGCGCTGGATCAGGGGGACGCCACAGGTGGGGCGGGCATCAGTGTGAGTCTGGGCTCATCGAGCAGCCAGACCCAGCAGGAAAGCAGCGCCGACACAGCCAGCGGTAGCAAAGTCATCGCCGGCGGCCACATCGTGATCCGGGCTATAGGCGCAGGTCAAGCCAGTGAGCTCACCGTGCAAGGCGGCAGTATCCAAGCCGCAGGCAGTACCACCCTCCAGGCCGAAGGTGAGCTTAGGCTACTGGCCGCGCAGAACAGCACGCAGGAAAGCAGCAGCAGCAAAAGCTCCAGCGCCAGCGTGGGCGTGGCCTTCAGCGCCGCAGGCGTAGGCGTGACAGCCAGCGCCAGCCGGGCCACGGGCCGGGGTGCGGGCAACAGCACCACGTTCGCTAACACGCAGGTGTCGGGTGACAAGGTGGACATCGAATCAGGCGCGGACACCACGCTCAAAGGCGCCACCGTCACAGGCAAACATGTGACCGCCACCGTGGGCGGAAACCTCATCATTGAGAGCCTGCAAGACCAAAGCCAATACAAAGACAAGAGCCAGAGCGCAGCCGGAACGGTGATGCTGGGCGCAGGCGGTGGCGCTAGCCTGAGCCTGGGCAAGACACAGATCAACAGCACCTACAGCAGCGTGGGGGAGCAATCTGCGATCAGGGCAGGCGATGCCGGCTTCAATGTGAGCGTGCAAGGCAAGACCGAACTGATCGGCGGGCAGATCACCAGCACGCAGGCGGCGGTCGATGACAAAAGGAACAGTTTCAGCAGCACGGGGGGCACCACCACTACCGACCTGCACAACACCGCCAGCTACAGCGCCCAGAGCGTGGGCGTGAGTCTGGCCGCGGGCACACCCTCCCCTGGCGCAGGCTTGAGCGCGGGCCTGAGCGGGGTGGGCTTGGGCAAAGACAGCGGCAGCGCCAGCTCCACCACCACGGCGGGTATTTCAGGCGTTGCGGGGGATACCCAAGCCCGCACAGGCGATGCCAGCTCGAGCCTGAAGCCGATTTTTGAC
>CANGYC010000022.1 GCA_947457975.1 Comamonadaceae bacterium
AGGCAGGATAATCAGTGCCGTGAAGCACGCTAGACCGCCGCTGGTGCAAGCTGGGAAACCAGGCACTGGAGGAAGGTCCGGACTGCACAGGACGGCGTAGGAGGTAACACCTCTCCACCGCAAGGTGAGGATCAGAGCAACAGAGACGAGCCGGTTGAGTCCGGGTGAAACGGGCAATCTCTACGCGCAGCAACACCAAGTAGGCCAGCCCGGGGCTTGCCCCAGTCTGTGGTTCCGCAGGCATGGTTGGCGGGTAGGTGGCACCGAGCCGGGTGGGCGACCCCCGGCCCAGATGAATGGCGGTCACGCCGGTCTTCGAGAGGAGGCCGGTGCACAGAATCCGGCCTATCGGCGCGCTTCACACTTTTTTTGGTCAGCGTTTGGGCGTCAGGCCCTGGTCTGAGCGGCGGCGTGTGGGGTACGGCCCCCGGCCTCAGACTGGGGTACCAGACATCGGCCGGGGGCCGTACCCCACACACCGACAAGTGAAATGGTTGTCGCGCGACGGTCTTACTTGCCAGAGCGCTTCGACCGAGTCTGGGGTGTGCCCGGCCGGCGATGTCTGGTACCCCAGTCTGAGCTGGCCGGGCACACCCCAGGCTCGGCGCACCAACCCACGACCCGCAAGGGACTGCGTGTCCAGCTCAACGCGACACTCACCCCGCCATCGACTCGATCCGCTGCACATGCGCCAGCAGCGAGCGCTTGGCCACGGGCCAGATGCGCGGGTCCACGTCGTCGTAGGCGAACTTCACCCAGTCGTCCATGCTGCCCTGGGGCAGGGCCTGCATCACCTTCAAAATTTTGGCCTCGCGCTTGAGGCGGTGAGCCTTGAGCTGGGCAATCGCACCCGCTGCATCGCCCAGCACGTAACCGTGCGCGGGCAGGATGAATTCAATCGCATGCTCGCTGCAGGCCTTGGCCAGCAGGTCCAGCGAGGCCAGGTAGTCGTTCATGTCGCCGTCTGGCGGGTCCACCACCGTGGTGCTGCCGTTGAGGATGTGGTCGCCGCTGAACAGCAGCCCGTCCTCCAGCAGCGCAAAGCACACATGGTTGGCCGCGTGGCCCGGCGTGTGCAGGGCCAGCAGCGTGTGGGTGTGCTCGCCCGCGCCAAGCACCAGCTGTTCACCGTGGCCGATGGCCTGGTCGGGCGTGAATTCGCTGGCCGCGCGCGCCGTGGGGGCCGAGGCCAGACCCAGGATGGGCGGGGTGTTTTTGCACAGGGCTTGCAGCGGCCTGGCACCGGGCGAGTGGTCGGGGTGCGAGTGCGTGCACACAATCTGCCGGATGTCCCCGCCTGCGGCTTGCCAGAGCCGCTCTAGGTGCTCGGCATCGGCCGGGCCGGGGTCGATGCAGATGTAGCCCGTGTCCGGGTCGCCCACCAGGTAGCTGTTGGTGCCGGGGCCGGTCATCACGCCGGGGTTGGGCGCGGTCAGGCGCTGCACGTTCTTGAGCAGCGCCACAGGTCGTTCGGTTTGCCAATCGAGGCTGTGCAGCATCTGCCCGTCGGGGCACACCAGGGCCAGCTCGCCAAAGGGCGATTCGTGCTCCATGTACCTGGCCTCCTGGCCGCGCAAGAGGCCGGCGCGCGGGCAGGAGGTCCACAGCGGCCCGGACGCGCAGGCGGCCAGCACCGTGTCCACCGTGGCGTAGGTCTTCAGGCGCTCGAGGGTGCGCAGGGTCGGAAAAATCATGAACATCTGCCCGGCCTGGTGGCGTGCGAGTGCATCGGCCGGCTTGACCCACACCGGCTCGAACTGCTCGGCCTCGTCGGCCACCGGCTCCTGCCTCTCGGGCATGCGTGCCACCAAAAAGGGCACGTCAAAGCGGCGTGGGAGATCGCGGTCGGTGACCCAGTGGGCGAGCTGGAACACCTGGTCGGCGGCGGGCACCAGGCCCTGTGCTCGGCACTGGGCGAAAAAGGGCTGGTGGCGGTCCAGCGCGGCCACGTCACTCGCATCGGCCGGGCGGCCGTCGGCCCGGTGGGCCAGCAGCACGCCCAGCTCCTCGAAGCTCTCGCGCAGGGCGGCCAGCGCCTGGGTGAGGGCGCGTTCGTCCTGGGCGGGGCGCCGCCGGCTCATCTGGTGCACATCGGCCGAGGCGTCTGCCGCGTCGATGCCGCCGCCCGGAAACACGAAGGCGCCGGGCGCAAAACTGGCCTGGGCCGAGCGGCGCGTCATGAGCACTTCAAAGCCGCCGGGCGCATCGCGCAGCAGCAAAACGGTGGCGGCCGGGCGCAGGGGCGCGGGCTCGCGCTGGGCATGGAGTAATTGGGTGGCGCGGGGCATGGCGGCGGAGTCGGTCGGGTCGGGCCTTGCATGGTAAGCCAGCCTGCAGAGGCGGCCGGATAATGCCGGCATGCACATTCGTTTCACCAAGATGCAGGGTGCCGGCAACGACTTCGTGGTGCTGGACGAGACCCGTGAGCCGCTGAACCTCAGCCCGGCGCAGTACCGCTTCCTGGCCGATCGGCACTTCGGCGTGGGCGCCGACCAGATCCTGAGCGTGCGACCGCCCCCGGCTGGCAGCCAGGGTATCGATTTTTCGTATGCCATCCACAACCACGATGGCAGCGAGGTGGAGCACTGCGGCAATGGCGCGCGCTGCTTCGTGCGCTACGTGCGTGACCAGGGCCTGACCCAGAAAAACTCGGTGCGCGTGCAGACCATGAACCGCGTGCTCGAGCTGCACCTGCAGCCCGACGGCCGGGTGACAGTGGACATGGGCGCGCCGGTCTTCGAGCCCGCCCGCGTGCCCTTCGACGCGCAAGGCCTGCTGCCCCGCGTGGTGCAGGACTGGGACACCTGGCCTTTGTTTTTGGGCGAAGCCGGCACCGTGCATGTGGCGGTGCTGTCCATGGGCAACCCGCATGCGGTGCTGCTGGTCGATGAGGTGGCCACCGCGCCGGTGCTGCACTGGGGCCCGCTGATTGAGCGCCATGCGCGCTTTTCCCAGCGGGTGAACGCCGGCTTCATGCAGGTGCTCTCGCGCGGGGAGGTCAAGCTGCGTGTGTACGAGCGGGGTGCTGGCGAGACCCTGGCCTGCGGCACCGGCGCCTGCGCGGCGGTGGTGGCCGGCATCCGCCTGGGCCTGCTGGACGAGGCGGTGGAGGTGCACACCCATGGTGGGCGGCTGCGCATCGAATGGGCACGCTCGCAAGGGCTAGAGGCGCCCGTGCGCATGACCGGCCCGGCCACCCGAGTCTTCGAGGGCGAGATCGAGCTGCCCGAGGCGCTGGCGGGCTGACTTGCCTGCGTTTTCAAACCAGAGACAATCGCAGCCCATGAAGCCCAACGCCATCACCAACCCGATCACCGAAGACGATATCGCCAACTTCCTGGTGAACAACCCGGATTTCTTCGAGCGCCACGCTCAGCTGCTGACGGCGGTGCAGCTGTCCAGCGGGCATGGCGGGCGGGCCGTGAGCCTGCAGGAGCGTCAGGCCGAGCTGCTGCGCGACAAGATCAAGGGCCTGGAGCAGCGCATCATCGAGATGATCCGCCACGGCCAGGAAAACAGCACCATTGCCGACAAGATGCAGGCCTGGACGCGCCAGCTGCTGCTGGCTGCCAAGCCCACCGACCTGCCGAGCGTGGTGGTGAGCGAATTGCAAAAGCAGTTCCTGATTCCGCAGGCTGCTATCAAGGTCTGGGGCGTTGATGCCGCCTTCGCGGCGCAGGAATTCGCTACCGGCGTGAGCGCCGAGGCCCAGGCTTTTGCCTCCTCACTGACCCGTCCCTACTGCGGCCCCAACACGGGGCTGGAGGCGGCGCGCTGGCTGCCAGACACCGCTTCTGTGCAGTCCATGGCCGTGATCGCCCTGCGCGCCGGGGCCGCGCCCGAGGCCTTCGGCGCCCTGGTGCTGGCCTCCAGCGACCGCGAGCGTTTTTCAGCCGACATGGCCACCGACTTCCTGCAGCGCATTGGCGAGCTGACCAGCGCAGCGCTCTCGCGCCTGCGCACCGTGGTGCCCGCCGTCCGCGCCGGCTGAACCTGCCCATGACGACCCCGCCGGCGACCCGCGACCCCGACTCGCAGGCGCTGGTCGAGCGCTACCTGGCCCATGTGCGCGTGCACAAGCGCCTGGCCGAGCGCACCCAGGTGCTTTATGCGCTGGACCTGCAAAAACTGCAGGCTCTGGCCGCTGAGGACGGCGTGCCTATCTTGCAGGTGCATCCCCACCATGTGCGCCGCTGGGTGGCCCAGATGCACGCCCGCGGCCGCAGCGGCCGGGGCATTGCGCTCATCCTCTCGGGCTGGCGAGGCCTGTATGTCTGGCTGGGCCGCGAAGGCCTCATGGCCATCAACCCGGTGGTGGACGTGCGGGCGCCCAAGGCGCCCAAGCCCCTGCCCAAGGCGCTGGGGGTGGACGAGGCGGTGCAGTTGGCCGCCTTCGAGAACGAAGAAGCTTCGCCAGACCTGGAGGCGCGCGACCAGTGCGTCGTCGAGCTGCTCTACGGCTGCGGCCTGCGGCTGGGCGAGCTGGAGGGCCTGGACGCCCTGGCCAGCAGCCAGGCACGGGGCTGGGTGGACCTCGAGGCCGGTGAAGCCCATGTGCTGGGCAAGGGCGGCAAGCGCCGCAGCGTCCCGGTGGGCGGCCCGGCCCTGAAGGCCTTGCGCCACTGGCTTGAGGTGCGCCAGGCCTGGCTGAGCGCGGCGCCCGAGCCCTCGGCGGCGCTCTTCATCGGGCGGCGCGGCCAGCGCCTGTCGCCCCGGCAGCTGCGTGCGCGCCTGCGCCAGCGCTCGCTCCAGACCGGCCTGGCCACGCCCGTGCATCCGCACATGCTGCGCCACTCCTTTGCCAGCCACGTGCTGCAGTCCAGCGGTGACCTGCGCGCCGTGCAGGAACTGCTGGGGCATGCGCACATCAGCACCACCCAGGTGTACACGCGGCTCGATTTCCAGCACCTGGCCAAGGTGTACGACGCAGCTCATCCGCGGGCACAGCGCCCGGGCAAGAAGTAGCCCGCGTTACGCCGGGCTGCGCACCCTGGACAATCGGCCCCCATGAAAACCATTCGATTGCGCGAGGGCAAGGAGAAATCCCTGCTCAGGCGGCATCCCTGGGTGTTTGACGGTGCCGTGGCCCGCGGCGGGGCCGATGCCGGCGAGACCGTGCGCGTGGAGTCCCATGATGGGCGCTTTCTGGCCTGGGCGGCCTTCAGCCCGCAGTCGCGCATCCGGGCGCGGGTCTGGAGTTTCGAGGAAGGCCAGCGCATCGACGCCACTTTCTTTGACGAGCGCATCGCCTCGGCCATCGCCGCCCGCCGCCTATGGGACCTGCAGAGCGACGGCCTGCGCCTGGTGCACGGCGAATCCGACGGCCTGCCCGGCCTGGTGGTGGACCGCTATGGCAACACCCTGGTGGCACAGTTCGGCAGCTGCGGCGCCGAGCGCTGGAAAAAAACCATTGTCCAGTCCTTGCTCGCCCACAGCGGCTGCCAGCGCCTGTATGAGCGCTCGGACGCGAGCGTTCGCCAGCTCGAGGGCCTGCCCGAAGCCACCGGCTGGCTGGCCGGCGCACCTGCGGCGGGCGAGGACCCGGGGCTGGCGCTGGTGATCCGCGAACACGGCTGGAAGCTGGCCCTCGATATTGCCGAGGGCCACAAAACCGGCTTTTACCTGGACCAGCGCGAGAACCGCCTGCGTTTTCATGCCTGGACGCAGCAGCGGCGCTTTAGCCAGGTGCTCAACTGCTTTTGCTACACCGGCGGCTTCACGGTGGCGGCCCTGGCCGGCGGCGCAGGCCATGTCACCTCCATCGATTCTTCCGGGCCTGCGCTCGAGAAGGCGCGCGCCAATCTGCGCCTCAATGGCCTGGACGAGGTCCGCGCCACCATGCTCGATGCCGATGTGAACGCCAGCCTGCGGCAGTTCCAGAAGGAAGGGCGGCGCTTTGACGCCATCATCCTGGATCCCCCGAAATTCGCGCCCACGGCCGCGCATGCCGAGCGGGCCGCCAGGGCCTACAAGGACATCAACCGCCTGGCCCTGGGGCTGCTCGAGCCCGGCGGCGTGCTGTTCACCTTTTCCTGCTCTGGCGGCATCAGCGGCGACCTGTTCCACAAGATCGTGGCCTCGGCCGGCATCGACGCGGGGGTGGACGCCTTCATCAGCGAGCGCCTGGGCGGCGCGCCCGACCATCCGCTGACGGTGAATTTCCCCGAGGGCGAGTACCTCAAGGGCCTGGTGCTGGTGCGCAAGCCCTGAAACCGGAGCGCCGTTACACTCCCGCTCCTTCCGCTGGCTTGGCCGCTGTCATGGCCTGGCCAGGCGTTTCGTGTAAGTTAGCGCTTTTCCTGCAGAGGCCCCATGAGCTTGATTCCTGTCACCATCCTCACCGGCTTTCTGGGCTCGGGCAAGACCACTTTGCTCAAGCGTGTGCTCACCGAGACCCACGGGCACAAGATTGCGGTGATCGAGAACGAGTTCGGCGAAGAGAACATCGACAACGAGATTCTGGTCTCCGACACCCAAGAGACCATCGTGCAGATGAGCAACGGCTGCATCTGCTGCACCATCCGCGAGGACCTGCGCGCCACGCTGCAGCTCTTGGGTGCCAAGAAACGCAAGGGCCTGCTGGACTTTGAGCGCGTGGTGGTCGAGACCACGGGCCTGGCCGACCCCGGCCCGGTGGCGCAAACCTTTTTCATGGATGAGGAGATCGCTGAGCAGTTTCTGCTGGACGCCATCGTCACCCTGGTGGATGCCAAGCACGCCATGAAGCAGCTCGACGACCGGCAGGAGGCGCGCCGCCAAGTGGGCTTTGCCGACCAGATCTTCATCAGCAAGACCGACCTGGTGCCCGCCGCAGACCTGGATGCGCTGCAACACCGCTTGAAGCACATCAACCCGCGCGCCCCGCAGCGTGCGGTGCACTTCGGCGAGGTCTCCATCAAGGAGGTGTTTGACTTGCGGGGTTTTAACCTCAACACCAAGCTCGACATCGACCCCGACTTCCTCACCGAAGGCGGCCATGGCCATGACCACGACCACGACCACCATGACCATGACCATGTGCATGGTGAGCATTGCGACCATCCCTCGCACGGTCACCACCATCATCATGACGATGATGTCAAAAGTTTCGTTTTCCGGTCTGAGCGGGCCTTCAATCCGGCCAAGCTCGAGGATTTCCTGGGCGCGGTGGTCAATGTGTATGGCCCGCGCATGTTGCGCTACAAGGGCGTGCTCCACATGGAGGGTAGCGAGCGCAAGGTGATCTTCCAGGGCGTGCACCAGCTCATGGGCAGCGACCTGGGGCCAGCCTGGGCCGACGGCGAGCCGCGGGTGAGCAAGATGGTGTTCATCGGCATCGACCTGCCGAAAGATATTTTTTTACAGGGTCTGGAGCAATCCCTCGTTTGAGGTAGGCTTGCCCCGGAACGCCCCCGCTCGCACGCGGGTCGGCGCAACGCAGAACTGAAGCGGGAGGGTGCGATGTTTTTTTCCAATCTCCAACGGGCGGAACGACCCGGCCCTGCCGCGCCTGACAGGTCGCTACAATCGCGCGCCAACCCGGACCGCCGGGTTGCCAAGGTCAGGGGGCAAGAGCCCGCAGGCTCCCATTCACGCCCTGGCGCGCAGACGCAAGAGCACCACCACAACGAGAATCAGGCCACGATGGAACGGACGGGATTGCAGCGCCAAGCCGCCGCGGACAAGCCTTCAGCAAAAGTCCGTGCCAGCTCAGGCGACCTGCGTCCCGATCGCGATGCCACGGCCTCGATCCAGAGGAGACCCGCGTTGAAAGTCCCCGCCCAGAACAGCAAGCCATCCGCTCCAGCAGGAGGCGACCTCTCCGACAAGCCCGCTGCGGCCGCCGGCCGAGCCACTGCCAAGGTCAAGCCCAAGGCCAAGCCCGCCAAGAAGCTCAGCGCCAAGCCCGTCGTCAAAAAGGCCGCTGCCAAGCCTGCATCCAAGTCAGCGGCCAAGCCTGCAGCTAAGAAGGCGGCCAAGCCAGCGGTTAAGACGGCCAAAGCAGCCAAGCCTGCCCCGAAGTCGGCAGCCAAGGCGGCCAAGCCCCCGGTGAAGACCAAGGTCAAACCCAAGGCCAAGGTCCAAGCCAAGCCCGCAGCCAAGAAAGCGGCCCCAGCTAAGAAGGCGGCCCCAGCTAAGAAGGCGGCCCCAGCCAAGAAGTCGGTCCCAGCTAAGAAAGTGGCACCGGCTAAAACAGCTGCTCCGGTCAAGGCCGCCGCCAAACCCGCCGCCAAGGCCCAGGCCCCCAAGGCCAAGCCGGTGCCCAAGCCGGCCGCCAAGCCTGCGGCCAAAGCCCCTGCCAAGGCCCCGTTGAAATCCGTTGCCAGCCCCAAGGCCGTGGCCAAGCCGGTCGCCCCTGTGGCGGCTCCCCCGGCGCCTCAGATTCCCACCCCTGCGCCTGGACCCGTCATGCGCAAAACCCGGGGCCGTTCAGCTGCCAACGCGCTGCCCGCCCCCGCGCCCGTCATGCCCACGCATGCCCCCGATGCCGCCAAAGCCAGCTACATGATGGCTTATGAGCGTGCCGTCGCGCCACCACCGCCGGTGGTGGTCTCTCGCAAGGACCCCAAATTGGCCAACAACTGGAAGAAAAAACCCCCTGAGCAATTGAGCGATGAAGAAGTCATGGCCATGCCTGATGCGGAGTACATGAACGATGTTCAGTTCGCCTTCTTTCGCCACAAGCTCACCAAGCTCAAGCACGAGATCCACAGCAATGCCGGCGAGACCACCGAGCACCTGCGCGAGGACACCGTGGTGGTGCCCGATCCTGCGGATCGCGCCACCATCGAGGAAGAGCACGCCCTCGAGCTGCGCACCCGTGACCGCGAGCGCAAGCTGCTCAAGAAGATCGAGCAGTCGATTGCCCGCATCGATGCAGGCGACTATGGCTACTGCGACGAGACGGGCGAGCCCATCGGCGTCGGTCGCCTGATCGCACGGCCCACCGCCAGCCTCTCCCTGGAGGCTCAGCAGCGCCGGGAGCTGCGGCAAAAAATGTTCGGCGACTAAAGCCGCCTGCTGCCCGCCTGATCACTGTGGCCCGTCAAGGGCCACAGTCGTTTCTGGCCGTCCTGCAGAGCTTGCCCCCGGCCTCTGGCCTGGTGATCTCCCGCCTCGCGCGCCTGAGGCCCGCGGCTGCGCCTGCGTTTTGCCTTCATAAAGCACATTCAATGGCTTCGCTAAGTGCTTCATTTTCATAGCCTTTTCATCGCCAAAGTGACTGCAAAAAAGCGTCTAAGTCCTTGATTTCATTGGAAAAATTTATTCCAGTTGCTTGAATTCAGAAACTTTCCTGCTAAAGTGGTGAAAAGTGCATTTTTGTGGTGAAAAGTGTTTTCTAGGGGTCACTGACAGTGTTTCAGGGTGCGTCGTCCATCGTTCTTGATGCCAAGGGTCGGCTGGCCGTGCCGACTCGGCATCGTGACGTCCTGACGGCCACGGCGGCGGGCCAGCTCACCATCACCAAGCATCCGCATGGCTGCCTCATGGTTTTTCCCCGCAGCGAGTGGGAAAAGTTCCGCGACCGCATCGCCGCCCTGCCCATGCAAGCGCAGTGGTGGAAGCGCATCTTCCTGGGCAATGCCATGGACGTGGAGATGGATGCCAGCGGCCGCGTGCTGGTCTCGCCCGAGTTGCGCGCCGCCGCGGGCATCAGCCGCGAGACCGTGCTGCTGGGCATGGGTGGCTACTTCGAATTGTGGGATGCGGCCACCTACGCAGCCCTGGAGGCCGAGCAGATGAAGGGCGACATGCCCGACGTCTTCAAGGATTTCTCTTTCTAAGAAAGACGGCGGTGCCAAGCGCATGGACACACCACACCGTCTTGTTGCACGAAGCGGTCGACGCCCTTCAGCTGCCTGCGGACGGACATTGCATCGACGCCACCTTTGGCCGAGGTGGGCATTCGCGCCTGATCCTCTCCAAGCTCTCGCCCCTGGGCCGGCTCACGGCCTTCGACAAAGACCCGCAGGCGGTGGCCGAGGCCGAGCGCCTGTCGGCCGAGGACGCGCGCTTTGCCATTCGCCACCAGGGCTTTGCGCAGCTGGCCGAACTGCCTCCGCTCTCGGCCGATGGCCTGCTGATGGACCTGGGTGTGAGCTCACCGCAGATCGACGATGCGGCGCGCGGTTTTTCCTTCCGCCACGACGGCCCGCTGGACATGCGCATGGACACCACGCGTGGCCAGAGCGTGGCCCAGTGGCTGGAGGACGCATCGGTTCCACACATGACGGAGGTCATCCGTGACTATGGCGAAGAACGGTTTGCTGGGGCGATTGCAAAGGCGATTGATCGTCGGCGGCAAGAGCGGGGCCCGCTTGGACGCACCGCTGAGCTGGCCGAAGTCGTGGCTGGCGCGGTCAAAACCCGCGAACCGGGCAAGGACCCTGCAACGCGCACATTTCAGGCTTTTCGGATTTTCATCAACGCCGAGCTTGAAGAGCTGCAACAGGCGCTAGAGGCGTCCCTCAAGGTACTCAAACCCGGAGCCCGACTGGTTGTGATCAGCTTTCATTCGCTCGAAGACCGCATCGTCAAGCAGTTCATCGCCGCCCATTCGCGCGAGGTGTATGACCGCCGTGCGCCCTTTGCGCCTGCACAGCCCATGAAGCTGCGCGCGCTGGGCCGGACCATGCCTTCGGCTGCCGAAGTGGCGGGCAATCCCCGGGCGCGCAGCGCCGTCATGCGCGTGGCCGAGCGCACCGAGGTGCCTGCCTGATGCGCCTGAACCTCCTGCTCACCTGTGGCGTGCTGGCTAGTGCGATGTACCTCGTGCACGTGCAGTACGAGTCGCGGCGCCTCTATGTGGAGCTGGAGAAGGCCGCTGCCCAGGCGCGCAAGCTCGAGGTCGCCCAGGAAAGCCTGGAGGCTGAAAAGCGCGGCCAGGCCACGCCGCTGCGCGTGGAGAAGATCGCCAAGGACACGCTGCAAATGCGCACGGCCACGCCGGCCATCACCCAGTACGTCACGCTCAAGGAGGCGCAAAAGCCATGAGCAAGAGCGTGCGCTATGGTGCAAGCCCGCTGCTGGCCAGCCGCACACCGGTGTGGCGCAGCAAGTTCATCGTGGCCGCCATTGCCTTCGGCTTTGCCCTGCTGGCCTGCCGAGCAGCCTACGTGCAGGTGCTGGGCAACGACTTTTTCCAGCGCCAGGGCGAGGTGCGCTTTGCCCGTACGCTGGAACTGCCGGCCAGCCGCGGCCGCATCATGGACCGCCACGGTCAGGTGCTGGCCTACAACGTGCCCGCGCCCAGCATCTGGGCCATTCCTGAGGACGTCAACGCCACACCGGCGCAGCTGGCGCAGCTGGCCAAGTTGCTGGACATGCCGCTGGCTGACCTGCAGAAAAAGCTCGCCGACGAAGACAAGACCTTCGTCTGGCTCAAGCGCCAGGTCGACGAAGTGGTGGGACGCCAGATCGCCGAGCTGGGCATCAAGGGCATCTATGAGCGCAAGGGGTACAAGCGGCAATATCCCGACGGCGAGGCCGCTGCGCACGTGGTGGGTTTCACGAATGTGGAAAACATGGGCCTGGAGGGCGTGGAGCTGAGCTTTAACAAGCAGCTGGCGGGTCGCTCCGGCTCACGGCGTGTTATCAAGGACCGCCTCGGGCGTGTGGTGGAGGATGTGCGCGAGCAGGTGCCGCCTGAGGATGGACGCGACCTGCAGCTGTCCATCGACAGCAAGGTGCAATTCTTCGCCTACCAGAAGCTGCGCGAAGCGGTGCGCGAGAACAAGGCCATTGCCGGCAGTGTGGTGGTGCTCGACGCCCAGAGCGGCGAGGTGCTGGCGCTGGCCAACTACCCCAGTTACACCCCCGATCGGCGCGTGAACCTCAGCGGCCCACAGCTGCGCAACCGCGCACTCACCGACACCTTCGAGCCCGGCTCGACCATGAAGCCCTTTGCCGTGGCCATTGCCATGGACAAGGGCCTGGCTACGCCGGAGTCCATGATTGAGACGGCGCCAGGCCGCCTGACCATCTCCGGCTCGACCATCAGCGACCACCACCCTCTGGGGCTGGTGAGCTTGAGTCAGGTGATCCAGAAGTCCAGCAACGTGGGCACGGTCAAGCTGGCCATGCAGCTGCAGCCGCGCGAGATGTGGGAAAGCTATGCGCAGGCGGGCTTCGGACAGAAACCCAAGCTCCCCTTTGAGGGGGTCGTGAGCGGTCGCCTGCGGCCCTACAAGACCTGGCGCCCCATTGAGCAGGCCACCATGAGCTATGGCTACGGCCTGTCCTCGTCCCTGTTTCAGCTGGCCCATGCCTACACCGTGTTCGCCCGCAATGGCGACCTGGTGCCCGTGAGCCTGCTCAAGGTCAGCGAGCCAGTGGCCGGTGTGCGCGTATTCAGCGAGAAAAATGCCATCGCCATGCGCCAGATGCTGCACCTGGTGACCCAGCCCGGCGGCACTGCCCAGAAGGCCCAGACCATCGGCTACTCCGTGGGCGGCAAGACCGGCACCACCCACAAGCAAGAAGGCAAGGGCTACGCCACCCGCAAGTACCGCGGCTTTTTCGTGGGCCTGGCGCCCATCGAGAACCCGCGCATCGTGGTGGCCGTCATGATCGACGAGCCCACCAACGGCCGCTATTACGGCGGCGATGTCGCGGCGCCCGTGTTTGCCGAGACGGTGCAGCAGACCTTGCGCATGATGGGCTTGCCGCCGGACATGGCGGTCAAGCCCCAGATCATCACCAACGTGGCGGAGGAGTCGTTTTGAGCACCCTGCTGCACACCCCGCAGCAGGCCGCCGACTGGCTGCGCCTGCGCATCCTGGGCACGCTGCGTTCGGACAGCCGCCAGGTGCAGGCCGGTGATGGGTTTCTCGCCTGGCCGGGCGCGGCCACCGATGCCCGGCGCTATGTGCCCGGCGTGCTGCAAGCCGGTGCCGCTGCCTGCCTGGTCGAGCGCGAGGGCTGCGAGCAGCACGGTCTGGACCCCGCCGATCCGCGCCTGGGGCTCTACAGCGGCCTGCGCGCTGCGGCTGCACCCATCGCCGCGGCCTTCTTCGGCGAGCCCAGCCAACATCTCGATGTGCTGGCTGTCACCGGCACCAACGGCAAGACCACCACCGCCTGGTGGCTGGCGCAGGCCCTGGGCCTGCTGGGCCGCCGCTGCGCTCTCGTGGGCACCCTGGGCGTCGGTGAACCTGGGGCGCTGGTGCCCACGGGCCTGACCACCCCCGACCCAGTGCTCTTGCAGCGCGAGTTCAGGCGCCTGGCCGACGCAGGATTTGCAGCCTGTGCGCTGGAGGCCTCGTCCATTGGCCTGGAGGAGCGGCGGCTTGATGCCACGCGCATCCACACCGCTATCTTTACCAACTTCACGCAGGATCACCTCGACTACCACGGCGACATGGCCGCATATTGGCAGGCCAAGGCGCGGCTGTTCGACTGGCCTGGCCTGAAGGCCGCTGTCGTCAACATCGACGACGCGCAGGGCGAGCGCCTGGCCACAGAGCTGGCAGGTCGCCCGGGGCTGGCGCTCTGGACAGTGTCGGCCCGGGGCCGCGCACGCCTGGTGGCCCGCGAGCTCCGCCAGGATGCCCGTTCCCTGACTTTCGAGCTGGTGGAAACCGACACCGGCGAGGCCGCACCTGTGAGCGCAGCGGTGGTGGGGCACTACAACGTCTCTAACCTTTTGGGCGTGGTGGCGGCCCTGCGCACGCTGGGCGTGCCGCTGGCCGATGCCGCCCGCGTGTGCGCTCAGCTGAGCCCTGTGCCCGGGCGCCTGGACACCCAGGGCGAGGCCGGCGAGCCGCTGGTGGTGGTGGATTACGCGCACACGCCCGATGCCCTGGAGAAGGTGCTGGCCGCCCTGCGCCCCGTGGCCCAGGGCCGCGGCGGGCGCCTGTGGTGCGTGGTGGGCTGCGGCGGCGACCGCGATGCCGCCAAGCGCCCCCTTATGGCCGCAGCGGCCGAGCAGGGGGCCGATCAGCTGGTGCTCACCAGCGACAACCCGCGCAGCGAAGACCCGGCACACATTCTCTCGGCCATGCAGACCGGCTTGCAGCGTCCTGCCCAGGCCCGCGTGGTGGTCGACCGTGCGCAGGCGATCACATTGGCCGTGCGGCAGGCACAGGTTGCCGATGTGGTGCTGCTGGCCGGCAAGGGCCACGAGGACTACCAGGAGCTGCAAGGCCAGCGTCTGCCGTTTTCTGACCGCTTGCAGGCGCAGGCCGCCCTGCAGGCCCGCCGGCACCAGGGGGTGGCGGCATGATGAACCTGGCCCTGGTGCATGCGCTGCTGCCCGAATCGCACCTCTTGGGTGAGGGCGCCGTGGCCATCGAGCGCGTGCACACCGACACCCGCAGCCTGCAGCCGGGCGACCTCTTCGTGGCCTTGCGCGGCGAGCGCTTTGATGCCCATGATTTCCTGGCCCAGGCCCGTGCGGCCGGCGCCGTGGCCGCCGTGGCCGAGCGGGGTCTGGCCGAGGCGGGCCTACCGGGCGTGCAAGTGCCCGATGCGCGCCTGGCCCTGGGGCAGCTGGCCGCCGGCTGGCGCGCGCGCCAGAGCCTGCCCCTGATCGCCGTGACCGGCAGCAATGGCAAGACCACGGTCACGCAGATGATCGCCGCCATCCTGCGCGCCCAGGTGGGCGAGGCAGCCCTGGCCACCGAGGGCAACCTGAACAACGACATTGGCGTGCCGCTGACGCTGCTGCGCCTGCGGCCCGCGCACCGCCTGGCGGTGGTCGAGCTGGGCATGAACCACCCGGGAGAGATCGACTACCTTGCCAAGCTGGCCCGGCCCACGGTGGCCCTGGTCAACAACGCCCAGCGCGAGCACTTGGAATTCATGGCCACGGTGGAGGCGGTGGCCCGCGAGAACGGCTCGGTGATCGCCTCCTTGCCGAGCGAGGGCGTGGCTGTGTTCCCCGCCGATGAAGAGCACACCGCGCTTTGGCGCGGCATGGCCGGATCGCGCCGCGTCATCACCTTCGCGCTCTCGGGCCCGGCCGAGCTCACGGCCGAGGCCGCCTGGACCGGCGCCTGCTGGCAAGTGCAGGCCCGCACGCCGGCGGGTCCGCTGGCCTTCGAGCTGCAGGTGGCCGGTCGCCACAACGTGAAGAACGCCCTGGCGGCTGCGGCCTGTGCCCTGGGTGCGGGCGTGCCACTGGAGGCGATTGCGCGCGGCCTGGCCGCTTTCGAGCCGGTCAAGGGCCGCTCGCGTGCGCTGTCGCTGCGTCTGCCCGCCAGCCCGGCGCAGGTGCTCACGCTGGTGGACGACAGCTACAACGCCAACCCCGACTCCGTGCGCGCCGCCATCGATGTGCTGGCCGACCTGCCGGGCCCGCGCCTCTTGGTGCTGGGCGACATGGGCGAAGTGGGTGACCAGGGCCCGTCCTTCCACGCCGAGGCGGGTGCCTACGCGCAGCGCCGCGGCATTGAGCAGTTCATGTGCAGCGGCGAGCTCATGCGCCACGCGGCCGGTGCTTTTGCGGGCGCACGCCACTTTGAGACGGTGGAGAACTTGGTGGAGGCGGTCTTGGCTGCGCTGCCTGGCCCGACCAGTGTGCTGGTCAAGGGCTCCCGATTCATGCGCATGGAACGCGTGGTGCAGGCGGTGTCTGCCCGCGCGTCCACCCCCCAGGCGAACGAGACAAAGGATTTGGCATGTTCCTGAGCCTGGCCCAGTGGTTGCAAGGTCTGTCGCCCGAATTCGGATTCTTCCGGGTCTTTCAGTACCTGACCTTCCGCGCGGTGATGGCCGCCATGACCGCGCTCTTGATCGGCTTGGCCGCCGGCCCCTGGGTCATCCGCCGCCTGACCGCCCTCAAGATTGGCCAGCCCGTGCGGGGATACGGCATGGAGACGCACCTCGTCAAAAGCGGTACGCCCACCATGGGTGGCGTG
>CANGYC010000023.1 GCA_947457975.1 Comamonadaceae bacterium
CACGGCCGACGAGCTGCGCGCGCAAATCATCGAGGTGGCCGTAGACCGCGCCTTCCTGCTCGACCCACTGCCCGCCGATGAGGCCGCGGTCAAAAAGCGCGTGGAAGAGGGCAGGGGCCGGCTCACCCTCATTGCCAACGAGGTGGCGCGCCTGGCAGGCGTCATCCTCACCGAGTACGCCACGGCGCTGCGCAAGATCAAGGACACCAAGAACGCCCCCGAGGCCACGGCGGACTGCACCCAGCAACTGCAGCGCCTCATGCCCAAGCACTTCATTGCTGCCACCCCATGGCCGCAGCTGCAGCACTTTGCTCGCTACCTGAAGGCCATCACTTTGCGGCTGGACAAGTACCGCGCCGACCCGGCCCGCGACGCGCAGCGCCTCTCAGAACTGCGCCCGCAGGAGCAGCGCTACTGGCGCCTGGTGGCCGAGCGCAAGGGCGCGCAAGACGCGCGCATGCTGGAGTTCCGCTGGCTGCTGGAAGAGCTGCGCGTGAGCTTTTTTGCGCAGGAACTAAGAACGCCCCAGCCAGTGAGCATCAAGCGGCTGGACAAGGCGTGGGGGCAGTTGAATCACTGAAACCCAAGATTGGGTGGTGTTCCTGAGTGCTGGCAGCTCAGCTGCGATGGCGCACCTTTCTCATCTACCCCTGACTTGAACCCTGGGCTTAAAGCTTAGCCAGCCGCTGCAGCGCCGTCTGGAGCGTCTCGTCTTTCTTGGCGAAGCAAAAACGCACCACGCGCTGGTCAAACCCGTCGCCGTAGAAGGCCGAGAGCGGAATGGCGGCGACGCCAATCTCAGTGGTGAGCCACTTGCAGAACTCGGCATTGATGAGTTCGTTCATTTCAAAAAAATCCACGCACTGGAAGTAGCTGCCTTCGCTGGGCAGGAGCTTGAAGCGTGTGTCCTTCAGTACTTGCCTTTCCCGGCCACCCCCGGCGCACACTCGATCTTGGCCAGCATGTGCGGGACGATGGACGTTTTTTCGCTGTAGAGCTTGGCCTTGAGCACGCCCAGGGATTCGAGGATGCGCTGGATGTTGCTTTCTGACAGGTCCGTGGTGAAGGGAAAAGCCATGGTGATGTCTGGTGCGTCCACGCCGATCAGTTCGGTTTCAATGCTGCCTTCTATGCGTTCGCTCTTGAGGCTGGCGGCCAGGCTCAGGAGGCTGCCACCGGCCCACCCGCCGCGGGACTTGAGTCGCACCGTCACGCGCAGACCGGCGCCCACGCGCACCAGGCCAACGGTGTGGCCGACTTGGTCGGCCGGCTCGATCTGCTCACTGCGCCATTTGGTGAAGTCGAACACGTAGCTGCGCTCGGCAGTGTTCAAGGACAGCACGCCAAAGTCTCCGGTGTGGTTCTGGCGCAGGTCGGCGATGTTGCTGGAGATGTTGGGCAGTAACTTGTTGATTTTTTCCGGGTTGATTTCGCCGGTGACCGGGTTCACGGGCCAAGCCAGTGACTGGGTCTGCCAGCGGTCAGTGTTTGGAATCTTGGTAAAAACGGAATAGTTGCTCACCTGTATGGGCGGCACCGGGATGTAGCGCATACCGAAGGGACAGGTTTGAAGGCTGGGAGCTTCGGCAGAAGAGCGCTTGATGATCACCGGGTCGACCAAGCTGTACGCCCTGGGCGATGGCACCCCCTCTGGTGAAGCCATGACCGCACAACCGCCCAATGTGATGGTGGCTAGGACCAGGGCGTGTGTGGCGATGCGCATGTCGGGAACTCCTTGCGCAGCGGGGTATGCGCTCTCATTCAGTCGGGGTGTCGCTTGCGCTTTGCACAGAAGGATGGACGGCTGTGCAGGCGAGGGCCGAGTCTATTGAGTTCCTGCGCAGTCACCTACAGCGGTGACAAAAATTCATAAAGCGTTCCTGCCGCCGTTTTTAAAGATCAGGCGCGCGAAGAGGCCCGCGGGCCTGACGCCGGGCAGAGGTCGAGGTGCTGCGCTGCGGGCGCCCGCACGCGGCTGAAGGCTGGGCTTAAAGCCTGGCCAGCCGCTGCAGCGCCGTCTGGAGCGTCTCGTCTTTCTTGGCAAAGCAAAAGCGCACCACGCGCTGGTCGAACCCGTTGCCGTAGAAGGCCGAGAGCGGAATGGCGGCCACGCCAATCTCAGTCGTGAGCCACTTGCAGAATTCGGCCTCGCTCAAATCGCTCACGGCGGAGATGTCCACGCACTGGAAGTAGCTTCCCTCACTGGGCAGGAGCTTGAAGCGCGTGTTTTTCAGGCCTTCGCGAAAGAGGTCGCGTTTGCGTTGGTAGAAGGCGGGCAGGTTCAGGTAGGGCGCGGGGTCGGCCATGTAGCTGGCCAGGGCGTGCTGCACCGGGGTGTTGACGGTGAACACATTGAACTGGTGCACCTTGCGGAACTCGGCCGAGAGAGGCGCGGGCGCAGCCACAAAGCCCACCTTCCAGCCCGTCACATGGTAGGTCTTGCCAAAGCTCGAGACGATGAAGCTGCGCGCGGCCAGGCCCGCAAATTCGGCGGCGCTGTGGTGGCGGCGCTGCGGCGCATCAAACACCATGTGCTCGTACACCTCGTCAGAAATGAGCAGGACGTTGGTAGGGGCCAGCAGCTCTTGGAGCTGCAGCATTTCCTCACGGGTCCACACGGTGGCGCTGGGGTTGTGCGGGGTGTTGATGATGATGGCCCGGGTGCGCGGGCTCATGGCGGCGGCAATCTTGCCGAAGTCGGGCCGGAAGGTGCCGGGTGTGAGCGGCACGCGCACCACCACGCCACCGGCCAGCTCGATGTTGGGCACGTAGCTGTCATAGCAGGGCTCGAGCACGATGACTTCGTCGCCCGGGTGCACCACCGCCAGAACCACCGTGATGATGGCTTGCGTGGCCCCCGCCGTGATGGTGATCTCGCTGCCTTCATCGTACCGGCGGCCGTAAAGCGACTCGATCTTGCTGCTGATGGCCTGGCGCAGTGCCGGAATGCCGGCCATGGGCGGGTACTGGTTGTGGCCGGCGTTCATGGCGTCGGTGACGGCGCCGGTCAGGCGCGGGTCGCAGCCAAAGTCGGGGAAGCCTTGGCCCAGGTTCACCGCGCCTTTTTCAGCGGCCAAGGCCGACATGACGGTGAATATGGTGGTACCCACATTGGGCAGGCGGCTTTGCAGGGCGGGGGTGACGGGCAGGGCGCTCATGGGGTGATTCAGGTGAGTTCGTGGTCGTCAAAGCGGCCAGACATGGCCTTCATGATGATGTCGCGCGTGAGCTTGTCGCTCACCAGTTCGGCGAATTTGTAGACGAAGTTGCGCAGGTAGGCGCTGCGCTTGAAGGCCACGCGCGCCACGTTCATGCCAAACAGATCGCCGGCCGGGCGGGCCACGAGGTCACCGCCTGGAGGGTCGTCTTTCATGGCCATCTCGGCCACGATGCCTACGCCCAGGCCCAGGCGCACGTAGGTCTTGAGCACGTCGGAGTCAATGGCTTCGAGCGCCACGCGGGGGCTGAGCTTGCGGGCGGCAAAGGCCTCGTCAATCTTGGTGCGGCCGGTGAAGGACGGGTGGTAGGTGATGAGGGGCTGCACGGCCAGGTCTTCCAGCGTGATGCGCTCCTGGTTGGCCAGCGCGTGGTCGCGTGGCATCACCAGCATGTGCTGCCACTCGTAGCAGGGCAGGGTGACGAGTTCGTCGTACTGGGTAAGTGATTCGGTGGCAATGCCGATCTCGGCCACCTCATCAATGAGCATGCGGGCCACCTGCGCGGGCGAGCCCTGGTGCAGGCTCACGTTCACCTTGGGAAAGGCCTGGCGCAGCTGGGCCACGGGCTGAGGCAGCACGTAGCGAGCCTGCGTGTGGGTGGTGGCAATGGAGAGGGTGCCGCTGTCCTGGGCCGAGAACTGCTCGCCAATGCGGCGCAGGTTGTTCACCTCGCGCATGATGAGTTCGATGCTCTTGAGCACATGCTCGCCCGGCTCTGTGACGCGCTTGAGGCGCTTGCCGTGGCGGGCAAAGATTTCCACGCCCAGTTCTTCTTCCAATTCGATGATGGCTTTGGAGACACCTGGTTGCGAGGTGTGCAGGGCCTTGGCTGTTTCGGTGAGGTTGAGGTTGCGCCGCACGGCCTCTTGGACGAAGCGGAATTGATGCAGGTTCATAACTGATATTGCCTAAATTTGGGCGTCATTATGCCTTTGGGGTGTAGTTCTATGGGTTTCCAAGATACACACCTGCCACGGCATATCGCCCAGGGACTGGGCTCCTACAGTGTTTGAAGGGGGGGCAGGCTCAGGTGCGGCCCAGGGCCAGATCGGCCATGAGGGCCGTGAGCTGTGGCGCTTCGCCTGCCGTGGGCAGCAGATCGAACTGCACGCTGGGGTGGGCGGCGCGGAGCTCGTCCATCAGCAAGGGCAGGTCTTCGCGGGCGTGCTTGCCCACGCCCAGGAACAAGGGAAACACACGCACGTGCTTCACGCCCTGGGCCACCAGCTCAGCCCCAGCCTCCGGGAGGCCGGGCGTGCTGAGTTCTAGGTAGGCGCAGCGCACGGTGGCGCCGGGTTCGCGCTGCTCGATGGCGCGTGCCACCGCCTCGATGGGTTTGTGCCAGAGCGGGTCGCGCGAGCCGTGGGCAAACAAAATGATGGCAGGGGTCATGGGGGACAGGGTCATCGTCTGAGCACCAGCCAGCCAAAGGCCGTGAGCGAGATGCCGGTGTAAAGCAGGCCAGGGGCGGCCGCCGCCAGCCAGGGCTCCCAGTTGCGCAGGTTGCCGATGTAGCCAAACACGTTGTTGAGCAGGAAGAAGCTGATGCCGATCATCACGCCGCCGAACACATACGAGGCGATGCCACCGGAGCGCATGTGCAGGTAGGCAAAGGGCAGGGCGAGCACCACCATCACCAGGCAGCTCATGGGGTAGAACACTTTTTTCCAGAACTCGATCTCGTAGCGCTGCGCCGCCTGCCCGTTGGCCTGGAGATGCCGGATGTAGCTGAACAGGTCGATGGTGCGCATGCGGTCGGGCCGCAGCAGCGCGACCGACACCATTTCAGCCGAGATCTCCGTAGGCCACCGGTAGCTGGCTGACTGGTTTCGCTGGACGCTCGGATCGCTTTTGGCGGCATCGCGCGGGCTAAATTCGGTGCGCTGCACCTGTGTCAGGTCCCAGGCTTGATCGGGTGCGAATTGCGCCTGTTCGGCCTGGGTGACCGACACCATCCGATTGCGCCCGTCGAACTCGTAAATCTGCACTCCCTGCATGGCGTTCTGGGGCGACAGGGCCTTCACGTTGACCACATACGTGGAATTAGCCTGCTTTTCGCGCAGCCAGGCGCCCGTCTGGCCGATCGTGATGCGGCCCTGGTAGCGGGCCTTGAGCAATTGCGAGGCCCGGTCTGCGGCCGGCACCACATAGTCGCCAATCACAAAGCTGAAGGCCACGAAGAAGCAGCCCAGGGTCACCATGATGCGCAGGGCGCGCCAGGGCCCCAGGCCACTGGTGCGCAGGATGGTGTATTCCGAGCTTTGCGCCAGCCTGGCCATCACGATGATGGTGCCAATGAGCACCGAGATCGGCATCAGCTCGTACAGCCGGCTGGGCAGGAGCAGCGTGACGAACAGCATCGCGTGGCGCAGTTGGTAGACGCCGCCGTCCAAGGGGTTGACCTTGCCCAGGCTCTGCAGTTCGTCAACCAGGTCAAAGAACAGGAACAGGGCCAGGAAGCCCAGCGTGACCGCCGCAATCGATGCCAGGGTCTCGCCGTAGATCAGCTTGCGCACGCTTTTCATGGAGATGCCTTGCGGTCACGCCAAGACGGCCAGAGGCCCAGGCGGGGCAGTGTCAGTCCCTGGTGGCGCTTGAAGAGCCAGCCCAGGCTCAGCAGGAAGATGCCGCCATGCAGGGCCAGCATCATGGTGTTCAGGCTGACCATGCCTGCCTGCACCCAGTTCTGGCTGAGCGTCAGCAGGTTGTTGTAAACGAGAAAGAGGAAGATGGCCAGGATCAGGTTGCTGCTGCGGCCGGTGCGCGGGTTCACATGGGTCATGGCCAGGGCCAGCAACACCAGGTTCAGTGCCGACAGCGTCAGACCCAGGCGCCAGGCGATTTCGCCCTGGTTCGGGCGCGTGGGGTTCTGGAACAGGCGCCAGGTGGAGACGAACTTGTTGGAGTCGGGGTCCAGTCCGGTGATGCTGCCGCCATTGATGCGAGCGCCGTACGTCTCAAAGTCGCTGATACGGATGGGTGTGGATTCCTGGCCCGGCTTGGTGCTGATTTCCAGCCGCTCGCCGTTTTCCAGGGTGAGCATCTGCACCCCGTTGACGACTTCCACCCGACCGGACCGGGCGCTGGTGATGGTGCGGCTGTCGGGGGTGGTGGTGGCGATGAAGATGTCGGAGCCGCTGCGCTCGCGGGAGTTGCGGTCGATGAAGAACACGCGCGAGCCGTCGGAAGACTCTTGGAATTGACCGGGCGCCACACGGTCCAAGTCGCTGCGCTGCTCGTAGCGCTGGCGCAGCTCCTGCGTCTTCTGGTTGGTCCAGGGCCACAGCCACAGGGCCGAAAAAGCGGTGACCAGCAGCACCGGCCAGGCAAAGCGCAGCAGAGGCCCAATGAAGCTGGCCATGCCTTTGCCACTGACCAGCCAGACCACCATCTCGCTGTCGCGGTACAGGCGAGAGAGTACGCTCACGATGGCAATGAACAGCGACAGGCTCAGGATGGTGGGCAGGCGCCCGAGCGTGGCATAGGCCATGAGTAGCATCACGTCCTGGGGGTTGACGGTGCCCCGGGAAGCCTGGCCCAGCGTGCGAATGAGCACGATGGTCAGGATGATCGTGACCAGCACCACCAAGGTGGCGCCAAAGCTGCGCGCAAGCTCTTTACGGAGGGTGGATTGGAATAACATTGCCCGTTGTTTTGCTCTGACCAGGGCTGTGCCCAGCCCCCCGATTATGGACTTTGAACTCAAGACCCTCAGCCGTGCCCGCGTGGCCACCGAGAAGTGCGACGCGCTCGTGGTGCTGGTGCCCGAAAAAAGCCCCGTGGAGGCCGACCTGGTGTCCGCGTTGCTGGGCACCGCCCTCAAGCATGGCGACTTCGAAGCCAAGCCCGGGAAGATGCTCCAGACCTGGCGCACCCCTGGGCTGGCCGCCAACCGCCTCTTGCTGGTGGGCGTGGGTGAAGGCACTGCCAGGCAAGTGCGTACAGCCGTGGCCTCGGCCCTGGGGACCCTGAAGGGCAGCAATGTGCGCCGTGTCATTGTCAGTCTGGGCTGGCTGGGCACTGAGCAGCTGGGTCCGCAGGCCCGAGCCGCCGTGCTGGCCGCCGCCGACTCGGCCTACAGCTACCAGCTCACCAAGTCCAAGCCTGTGCCGCCCAAGCTGCAGTCTGTCCTGGTGGCTGCGCCGGATGCTGCTCAGGTGCAGGCCGCCTTTGAGACCGCCGTGGGCGTGGCCCGCGGTGTGGAACTGGCCCGCGAGTGGGGGAACCGCCCCGCCAATCACGCCACGCCCACCCTGCTGGCCGGGGCTGCCAAGGAACTGGGCCGCTTGAAGGGCGTCGAGGTACAGGTGTTGGGCCCCAAGGAAGTGGCCAAGCTGGGCATGGGCTCTTTCATGGCCGTGGCACGGGGATCGGAGGAGCCGCTGCGCTTCATCGTGCTGCGCTACCAGGGCGCGGCCAAGGCCGAAGCCCCGGTGGTGCTGGTGGGCAAAGGCATCACTTTTGACACCGGCGGCATTTCCATCAAGCCGGCGGGCGAAATGGACGAGATGAAGTTCGACATGTGCGGCGCCGCCAGCGTGCTGGGCACCTTCCGTGCCCTGGCCGAGCTGCAGCCGGCCCTGAACGTGGTGGGCCTGATCCCTTCCTGCGAGAACATGCCCGACGGCCGCGCGCTCAAGCCGGGCGATGTGGTCACCAGCATGAGCGGCCAGACCATCGAGATTCTGAACACCGACGCCGAGGGCCGGCTCATCCTATGCGATGCGCTCACCTACGCCGAGCGCTTCAAGCCGCGTGCCGTGGTGGACATCGCCACCCTCACCGGCGCCTGCGTGATTGCGCTGGGGGCCGTGCGCTCGGGCCTGTTTGCCAGCGACGACGAACTCGCCCAGGCCCTGAGTGCCGCTGGTGAGGCGGCCATGGACCCGTGCTGGCGCATGCCGCTGGACGAGGACTACGCCGAAGGCCTGAAAACGAATTTCGCCGATGTGGCCAACGTGGCTGGCCGCGCTGCCGGCTCGGTGACAGCGGCCAAGTTTCTACAGCGTTTTGCGGCCAAGTACCCCTGGGCGCACCTGGACATCGCCGGCACCGCCTGGAAGAGTGGGGCAGCCAAGGGCGCCACGGGCCGGCCGGTTGGCTTGCTCGTGGAATACCTCTTGTCTCAGGCTGCAGGCCAGGGCGCTCGCAAGCCAGCCGTCAAGAAAGCGGCCCGCCCCGCGACGGCGCGCAGTGGCAAAGTACGCAGCGCATGAACCGGGTGGAGTTCCACTACAACGTGGCGGACAAGCTGGCTTACAGCTGCCGCCTGCTGCGCAAGATCTGGGCGGGCCAGCTGCGTGTGGTGGTGGTGGCCGAGCGCGAGCTTTTGCAGGCCCTGGACACGGCCCTGTGGTCGGTGGGGCCGACGGAATTCCTCCCGCATTGCCAGGCGGGGGCTCCTGCCAGCACCCTGGCGGCTTCCCCTATCTGGCTGGCCGAAGCCTGGCCCGAGGGCGCCACGCACGAGGTCATGCTGAATCTGGGGGCGGGCGTGCCAGCGCACTTTGACCAGGTGGAGCGCTACCTCGAAGTGGTGAGCACCGAGCCCGAGGACGTGCAGGCCGGCCGCCAGCGCTGGCGGCATTACCAGGAACGGGGCATCGCCATCGAGCGCTTCGACCGGCAGGGCCAGCGCTGAGGCTGCCCGGGCTCCGGGCAGCAACCAACCGGTCAGCCCCCGCTCGCTCTGCAGCTGGTGGATCAGATCGCCGGTCAGCGCCGCCTCTTCCATGACCTGGGCGCCGCGTTCGAAAGCCAGCCCCTGCCGGTAGCGGTCATAAACGGCTTCAAGGGCGAAGAGGCCGAGTACGACCATGGTCAATCCCACGAGGGCAAGCAAACGTGTCCGAATGCTGAATTGGGCCAACCACTGAGTCATGAACTTCTCCTGTTAGGGGGGGCATCTCAGCCGTTGGTGTTAACAAATGTTTCATCGCTAAGCGATTCCTGCACCTTGGGGGGCAGCCGAGCGGCTTTTCCCTGATAGGCAAATTGCTAGCGCCCAGTTGGATGAAATTGGGTTATTGTTTTCGCCGGAGTGGTGACCTGACAGGTCCCCCCAGCCCTGAACCATTCATACCTTTTGGAGTGTTTATGCAAGTGAAGCTGACCTTGTGCGCTGGCGCAGCGCTGACTCTGCTGTCCGGGATGGCCATTGCCCAGGATACGCAGGTGGTGCGGATTGGCCATGTGGCCCCCATCTCTGGCGCCCAGGCCCATTACGGCAAGGACAATGAGAACGGCGTGCGCATGGCCATTGAGGACCTCAACGGTCAGAACATCGTCATCAACGGCAAGAAGATCCGCTTTGAGATCGTGGCCGAGGATGACGCCGCCGATCCCAAGCAGGGCACGGCCGTCGCCCAGAAGCTGTGCGACTCCAAAGTGTCCGGCGTGGTCGGCCACCTCAATTCCGGCACCACCATCCCGGCTTCGAAGGTCTACAACGACTGCGGCATTCCCCACGTCACGGGCGCAGCCACCAATCCGGACCTGACCAAGCCCGGCTACAAGACCACCTTCCGCATCATCGCCAACGACCGTGCCCTGGGCTCGGGTCTGGCCAACTACGCGGCCGACACCCTCAAGCTCAAGACCGTGGCCATCATTGACGACCGCACCGCTTACGGCCAGGGCGTCGCCGAGGTGTTCAAGAGGACCGCTCTGGCCAAGGGCATGAAGGTGGTGGATGAGCAGTTCACCACCGACAAGGCCACGGATTTCATGGCCATCCTCACGTCCATCAAGGCCAAAAAACCCGACGCCATCTTCTTCGGCGGCATGGATCCCCAGGCCGGCCCCATGCTGCGCCAGCTCGAGCAACTGGGCATGGGCAATGTGAGGTTCTTCGGCGGTGACGGTATCTGCACGTCCGAGATTGCCAAGCTGGCTGCCGGCGCCAAGACCCTGGGCAATGTGGTGTGCGCCGAGGGCGGTGCCTCGCTGGCCAAGATGCCTGGCGGTGAGGCTTGGAAGAAGCGTTACGACGCCAAGTACCCCAATCAGTTCCAGGTCTACAGCCCCTACACCTACGACGCCACCTTCGTCTTGGTGGACGCCATGAAGCGCGCCAAGTCATGGGATCCCAAGGTTTACACCCCCGAACTGGCCAAGTCCAGCTTCAGGGGCGTGACCTCGGTCATTTCTTTCGAGCCCAATGGCGAACTCAAGAACGCCGCCATCACGCTCTACAACTACAAGGACGGCAAGAAGACCCCGCTGTAAGCACCACGGCGCCACTTGCCCCACAAGGCCACCGAAAGGTGGCCTTTTTTATGGCCTCGCAGGCAGGGTGGCGCGGCCCGTACTGAGAAGCTTGAGATGGATGCCTGGCCCGGTTTGTGTAAAGTGCCCGCCATGTCAACCCTTCCACTTGAGGGCCTGCGCGTCGTTGAATTGAGCCACATGGTCATGGGCCCGGCCTGCGGCATGCTGCTGGCTGACTTGGGGGCCGAGGTGCTGAAGGTGGAGCCGATCGGGGGCGACCGCACCCGGCACCTGCTGGGCTCCGGGTCTGGGTTTTTCCCGCTGTTTAACCGCAACAAAAAGAGCCTGGCCATTGACCTGAGCCAGCCCGAGGGCCTGGCGGTGGTGCGACGCTTGTGCGCGGACGCCGACGTGCTGGTCGAGAACTTCAAACCCGGCGCGCTGGCCCGGCTGGGTCTGGACCATGCCAGCCTGGCTGCGGTGAATAAACGCCTGATTTATGTCAGCCACAAGGGCTTCTTGCCCGGGCCTTATCAGGATCGACCTGCGCTCGACGAAGTGGTGCAGATGATGGGCGGCCTGGCCTACATGACCGGGCGACCGGGCGATCCGCTGCGCGCGGGTGCCAGCGTCAACGACATCATGGGTGGCCTCTTCGGCGCCCTGGGGGTACTGGCGGCCCTGGTGCGGCGCGGCATCACCGGGCGCGGCATGGAGGTGCAGGCGGCACTTTTTGAGAACAACCTGCTGCTCATGGGCCAGCACATCTTGCAGGCAGCCATCACGGGTCAGCCGGTGGCCCCCATGCCGGCCCGTCAGAGCCCTTGGGCCGTCTACGATGTGTTCACAGTCAAAGCTGGCGGGCAGATCTTTTTGGCGGCCGTCAGCGATGCGCAATGGCAGAGCCTGTGCGACGCGCTCGACCTGCCTGCCCTCAAGGTCGATCCGGCATGGCAGAGCAACAACCAGCGGGTTCAGGCCCGGCCCAGTCTACTGCCGATGCTGCGTGCGCATGCGGCGCAGTTCAGCGTGGAAGAACTGGCCGAGCGCATGGCCGCAGCGGGCCTGCCGTACGCACCCATCCGTCGCCCCGAAGACCTGTTGACCGACCCGCACGTGCTGGCCACCGGCGGGCTGGTGCCCATCACCTCGCCCGAGGGTCAGACGCTGCAGGTGCCTTTGCTGCCGCTGCTGCTGGATGGAACGCGTCTGGGCGTACGCCTGGATCCGCCGCGCTGCGGGGAACACACGCTGGAGGTGCTGGCCTCGGCGGGCTGGTCCAAGAGCGACTTGGAGAACCTTCTTGTGCGCGGCATCGTGGCGCAGGCAGCGGGCCCAGCAGACTGAGCCTTCAGCCTGGAGCGAAGGAGCCCTTCATTGTTTCCAGGACAGGGCCGGGTCTTGACCTGAAGCCACCACCATCAGGGCCTCGAACTCTTCAGCTGACAAGGTGCAAAAAGACACGGGTGCCACAGGTCGGGGCCTAATGCTGGCATAGGCCTGAGGCCACGCACCGCGCCCCGCACGCGGGTGGCGGCTTGCCTGAGGTGATTGCGGTGCATGCCTGCGCTTCATGCCTGTCATTCTGGCCAGGCCCGCAGACGGTGACAAGGCAGGTAGGCCAAGTTGCGCCAGCGGCTGACGCTGGACTAGGCCTTGTCCTACAAGCGGCCCCTGCGCCTGCTCATGCGCAGGGGCCCCCAGCCAGCTTCATGACTCCAGGCGATGCCGCCCGGCGCCGGCCCCGACGCCGGTGAATGCCGCTTCAGGCTTCCCGAGGCTGGTCGTCAAACCAGCGGTAGAGCGTGGGCAGCACCACCAAGGTGAGCAGGGTGGAGGTGATCAGCCCACCGATGACCACCACGGCCAGGGGTTTTTGCACTTCACTGCCCGGCCCGGAGGAGAACAGGAAGGGCACCAGGCCCAGCAGGGCTACGGTGGCCGTCATCATCACGGGGCGAAAACGCATCACGCAGCCTTCGCGCACCGCCTCGGCCACGGCCATACCGTCATCGCGCAGCTTGCGGATGCAGCTGACCAGCACCACCCCGTTGAGCACGGCGATGCCCCACAACGCAATGAAGCCCACCGAGGCTGGCACGCTCAGGTACTCGCCCGTGATGGCCAGCGCAATGAGTCCACCGATCGATGCAAAGGGCAGCACCAGGATGATGAGCGAAGCCATCTTGAGTGAGTTGAACAGCATGAAGAGCAGGAAGAAGATGGCGGCGATGGTGATGGGCACGATCACCGACAGCGTGCCCATGGCGCGCTCCATGTTCTCGAACTGCCCGCCGTAGACGAAGTAGTAGCCGTCGGGCAGCTGCACTTCCTGTTGCAGTCGTCCCTGCACCTCGGCCACAAAGCCTCCCAGGTCCCGGCCCTCGACGTTGGCGCCCACGACCACGCGGCGCTTGGCCGCTTCGCGGCTGACCTGGGCCGGGCCGTCCAGCACCTTGATCTCGGCCAGGGCCGACATGGGCACCAGTGCCCCATCGGGTGCCCGGAGCGTGAGTTTGGCGATGGCCTCGGGGGAGTTGCGGAAAGATTCCGGGTAGCGAACGGTGACGGAGAAGCGCCGCTCGCCTTCGTAGACGGTGCTCACCTCCTTGCCGCCGATGGCGCTTTCGATGACCGATTGCACGTCCGAGACGTTGAGCCCATAGCGGGCGATGGCGCGCCGGTCGATATCGATGGTCAGAGACTGCTGGCCAGACAGTCGCTCGAGGCGAATGTCGCGCGCGCCCTGGACACCGCGCAGAATGCGGGCCACCTGCTCTGAGAGGCGCTTGAGCTCGGCGAGGTCGTCACCGAAGACTTTGATGGCCAGTTGCGAACGCACGCCGGTGACCATTTCATCGACCCGCTCGGCAATCGGTTGGGACAGCACGATCTGCACGCCCGGAATGGTGGACAGGCGCTGGCGAATCTCCTCGTCGATCTCGTCCTGGCTGCGGTCGCTCTTCGGGTCGAGCAGCACGATGGGGTCGGATTCGTTGGGCCCGGCCGGATCGGCGGGCGACTCGCCGCGCCCGAGCTTGGAGACCACCATGCGGACACCGGGCACCTCGGCGATGCTCTTCATGGCCGCCATCTCAATGCGAAGCGACTCGTCCAGCGAGATGCTGGGAACCCGGTTGATCTGCGGGGTGAGCGCGCCTTCCTTCATGGTGGGCATGAAGCTCTTGCCCAGCAGCGGAAAAAGCGACAGCGATGCCAGCAGCAACACCACGGCCATGGTCAGCGTCTTGCGCTTGTTGGCCAGGGCTCCATCGAGCAGGAGCAGGTAGTTCCTCTTGAGGAAGGCCACGATGCGCGTGTCATGGTCTGCGCCTCCCTTGAGCATGTAAGAACAAAGCACTGGGGAGAGGAACAGCGACACCAGCAGCGAGACGAAGAGCGCAATGGCAATCGTCAGGGCCAACGGTGCGAACAGCTTGCCTTCGATGCCCTGCAGCGTCATGAGTGGCAGAAACACCAAGATGATGATCAGGATGCCAAAGATGGTGGGGGTAGCCACTTCGGTGGTGGCCTGCAGGATCAGGCGGGCGCGTGAGGTCTTGTCGGAGGCTGCCCCGAGCCGGTGGTAAACGTTCTCCACCACCACCACGGTGGCGTCGACCATCAGGCCGATGGCAATGGCCAAGCCTCCCAGCGACATGAGGTTGGCTGACATGCCCCAGCGGTTCATGACGATGAAGGTCACCAAAGGCGCGATCACCAGGGTGGCCACCACAATCAGGCTGGAGCGCACATCGCCCAGGAAGATGAAGAGCACCACGATCACCAGGAAAATGCCCTCGACCAGGACCTTACCCACGGTCCACAGCGCCGCGTCCACCAACTCGGTGCGGTCGTAGTAGGGCACGATCTGCAGATCGCCGGGCAGCATGCCTTTGCTGTTGATCTCATCGACTCTGTCCTTGACGCGGGTGACGATCTCCTTGGCGTTGCCGCCACGCATCATCAGCACGATGCCTGAGACCGCCTCCGTATAGCCGCCCTTGATGATGGCGCCCTGGCGCACCTCGCTGCCGATGCGCACCTCGCCCAGGTTGCCCACATACACCGGGATGCCGCCTTGCTCCTTCACCACGATGCGGGAGATGTCCTCGGCGGTGCGGATCAGGCCCACGCCGCGCACCAGGAACTGCTCAGTGACCATGGGCAGCACGCCGCCGCCTGCATTGGCATTGTTGCTGGCGATCGCATCGGCCACCTGCTGGATGCTCAGGCCGTGGTAGCGCAGCCGCGCCGGATCGGCCACCACCTGGTACTGGCGCACGTAGCCGCCCTGGGAATTGATCTCGGCCACGCCGGGGATCGAGCGAAGCAGAGGCCGGACCACCCAGTCTTGCACGATGCGGCGCTCGGCCAATTCTTCGGGGGTGAGGGCCCGCTTGCCATCGGTGGGATGCTCTAGGGTGTACTGGTAGACCTCGCCCAGCCCGGTGGACAGGGGTCCGAGCACCGGTGAGACGCCCGGCGGCATGCGGTTCGATACTTCGATCAGCCTTTCGGTCACCAGTTGCCGTGCAAAGTACACATCGGTCTTGTCGGTGAACACCAGGGTGATGATGGACAGGCCACTCTTGTTGAGCGAGCGCATTTCCACCAAGCCCGGCAAGCCGGTCATGGCGATTTCCAGGGGCGCCGTCACGAAGCGCTCGATCTCCTCAGGCGAGCGGCCCTGAAACTCGGTGGCCACCTGCACCTGCACGTTGGTCACATCGGGAAAGGCGTCCACTGACAGCCGTGTGGCCTCGCGCAGACCGAAGGCGCAGAGCACCAGCGCCACCACCACCACCAGCAGTCGCTGGCTCAGAGCGGCACGAATCAAAGCATGAAGCATCTAATGTCCTCGCGTTCAGAGTGAGGTGCCGTCGCGGATGCGTGTCGGCCCCGCGATGTCGACCGTCCAGACAATGCCGTCACCGATCTGTCCGGTGCCGCAGGTTTCGAGGATGGCCTGGCGGATGGTCTCCACCATGGATTCATCGGCCAGCACGCACACCATCAGCTTGGGGGTGAAGTCCGTCAGTTCCTCTTTGACGGTGCGTTTGGCCACTGCAGCAGGTGCCGTGAAGCCTTCGGCCTTGAACACCGTCACGCCCGGAAAGTTGGGAATCGCCCGCAGGGCGTCTTGCAGTCGCTGGAGGCGGCTGGGCCGCACGATGGCTCGGATTTCCTTCATGGCTGTGACCTTATTCAAGTTC